>CAYMLC010000273.1:0-2483 GCA_964390765.1 uncultured Nitrospirales bacterium | reverse complement strand
ACCCGCACCATTCTGTTTGTCGGCAGCGAATGGGAGCGCAAGGGCGGGCCACTCCTGCTCGAGGCGTTTCGCCGCGTGCGCACGCGCGTGCCCGAGGCGCGCCTGCGTATTGTGGGCAGTGCGCCCGCGGTGGCCGAGCCGGGCGTCGAGGTGGTCGGCCGCATCGCGAAGGACACGCCGGGCGGGCTCGAGCGCCTGCTGGCCGAATATGCGCAGGCCTCGGTCTTCTGCATGATGAGCACCTTCGAGCCCTTCGGTATCGTGGTGCTCGAAGCACAGCACTGCGGTGTGCCGTGTGTGCTGCCCGATGCCTACGCCTTTCCCGAGATGGTGCGCCCCGGCGAGACCGGGTGCCTGGTGCCGCCGGGCGATGCCGAGACCCTGGCGAATGCGCTTTGCGAACTGCTGGGCGACCCGACTAGGCTGGCCTGGATGGGCGCCGCGGCGCGACGCTGGGTGGCCGAACGCTGGACGTGGGCCCATGCGGCCGCACGGCTGCGTGCCCGCATTGAGGCGGACCTGCAAGCGGTGGGGAAGGACGCAGCCAATTGAGCGAGAGCGTCGGCGACAAGTTGCGGCGCAACACCCGCGCGACGCTGCTGGCCTGGGTCTGGGGCCAGGGCCTGAACTTCGTGCGGATGATGGTGCTCATCTACTTTCTGGACACCGAAGGCTATGGCCTGTGGGTGTTCGCGTTCTCCATCATCACCTACTTCTTCTTCTACAACGTGGGGCTGAACGACGCCCTGGTGAAGTACACCGCCGAGTGTACGGCGCTGCGCGACTACGAGCGGCTGAGTGGCCTGCTGAGCACCGGCATGGCCGTCGGGCTGCTGATGGGCGGCGGCGTGCTCGCGTTTCTCGCCGGCTTCACCGACGAGGCCATCGCCTTCTTCAACGTGAGCAGCGACAACGAGGATGCGGCCCGCTTCGTGGTGCTCGGCGTGGGCGTGGCCAGCGCACTCACGCTGGCGTTTGGCGTATACAGCGCGGCGCTCATCGGCCTGCAGCGGCTCGACATCAACAACGCCTGCCGTGTCGGCACGATGACGCTCGACTTCATGCTCACGGTGGGCGCGCTCAGCCTGGGTTACGGCATCCGCGCGCTGGTCACAGTCTATACGCTGGGCATCGTGGTCTATCTCGTCGTCATCGCCATCATCGTGGCGCGTCTGCTGCCCGAGGTGCGCATTCGCCCGTGGCTGGCGCGTTGGCGGTATCTGCGCGCCATTGCCGCGCTCGGCGGCAAGATGCAGGCGCTCGGCACCGTGGCGCTGCTGGTCTCGCAACTCGACATCCTGTTGTTCATGCGCTATGGCGGTCCCGCCTTCGTCGGTGCCTACGGCGCAGCACAGAAGTTTGCCCAGCGCGCACAGGGCGCCGCCTTGCAGGGTTTCGGCGCATTGGCGCCCGCCTCGGCCGACATGATGGCGCGGCAGGACCACGACACATTGGGCCGTGTGTATACCGGTGCGCTGCGCCTGGTGGCAGTGGGGTGCGCCTACCTGTTCGCCTTTACCGCCATCAACAGCGACGCGGTGATGCATTTTGTGATGGGCGACAAGTTCGAGCCCATCGCCGCCTATACGCTGGTCGTGCTCAGCATCGGCTACTTCGTGCACACGCTGACCGGCCCGGGCTCGAGCATGCTGCGCGGTGCGGGCATGCCCCTGCGCGAGATGGCGTACCAGTCGCTGGTGGCGGTGTGCTTCGTTGCGCTCTATCTCTTCCTGCGCGAGAGCGGCGACGGCCGCACCATCATCACGCTGTGGCCCGTCTCGCTGATTGCCGGCTCGCTCGTGTTCATGGTGCTCGCCAACCGCTTCTTCGGCGTGGGCCTGGCCTCGCCCTTCTTCAACATGCTGCTGCCCCTGGTGGCGGCGCCCCTGCTGGCGGCCGCCGTGCGCCTGCTGTGGGAGGTGGCCCCGCTGCCCGCACCCGACGACCGCTGGACCGCCCTGGCCGCGATTCTGGCGCTCGGCGCGGTCTATACCCCGCTGTATCTGGCTGCGGCCTGGTGTCTGCCGGGATTGACCGTAGACGATAAGTCAGCCATGGTTCGGTTCATACCGCGGGGCGAGCGTCTTTTGGGGCGCCTGGGCCTGGCTGTGCCGGCACCCGCGGCGAAGGAGGGACGACTATGACACGCACAGTGCGGCTGAGCGTACGGGTAGCGGCAGGGCTGGCTGTGGTCTTGGGGCTGGCCCATTGCGGGCCGCCGGCCGACGCCACCACGACCCTGCGCGTGACGAGCGACGTGCGCCAGGAGCAGCCGCCGCGCCTGGGCGTGAACATCGGCGAAACCAACTACTACAACGACCAGCAACTGGTGGCGCAGCCGCTGCTGCACGGCGACTTTCCCATGGGGCGCCAGGTGGCGGTGATCACCGTGGCGCGCAGCGAAGGCGCCACCGTCTATGCCGACGGCTTCGACACCGAAGACCCCGACCGCCACTATGGCGCCACCTTCGCCGGCGGCACGT
>CAYMLC010000272.1:0-5478 GCA_964390765.1 uncultured Nitrospirales bacterium | reverse complement strand
GCGCGAATGCTGCAATTGCTGGCCAGCGACGAGGCTGACTTGCAGGAGGAAGTGTTGCGCGCGCTTGCGGACCGGGGCACCCCGGGCACGATGGAGGCGCTGTTGGCGGCGGCGCGCACAGGCCAGCGTGGTGTGGCCGCGGCCGCCTATCGTGCGCTTGGGCAACTGGCTACGCCTGAAGACCTGCCCCGCCTCGTAGACTTGTTGACCGAGACGGGTGACGCGGGCGCACGGCGCGCCATCGTGACGGCCTCACGCCGCATCGCGCGTGAAGAGGCAAAGACCGACGCCTTACTGAAGACGCTTGACGGGCCGCTCTCGGCCGAGGCGGAAACCGCGGTGCTGCGTACGCTGGCCAGTATCGGCGGCGACAGCGCACGCGCGGCACTCGAGTCGGCATTGCAGGCCCAAGAAGCCGAACGCCAGGCGGCGGCGCTCGCAGCTGTGGAAGACTGGAACGGCGACGGACTGGCGCCGGCACTGCTGGACGTGGCCGAACGCCTGGCGGAAGGCGACCTGCGTGAAGCGGCGCTCGCCCAGTATGTACGCCTGGTACGCCTGGATGGCCAGCGCGCGCCGGGCGAACGTGTCGCCGCACTGGAAAACGCGCTGGCCCTGGCCGGGCGCACGGAAACGCGGCGCAACGCGATCCGCGGCCTGGGCGACCTGCGCGTGGCGGCGGCGCTGGCCGCGCTCGGCCGCTACGGGGAAGACCCCGAGTTGGCCGAGGGTGTGGCCGAAGCGGAGGCCCGGGTGCGCAAGGCGCTGTACGAGCTGAGCGCCAATCGGCGCAGCGCAGAGGCGGCCCTGGCCAACGACGACGATTTCGCGACGCGCTGGCACACGGGCCGCGCCCAAGAGGCAGGGCAGTGGTTTCAGATCGACCTCGGCCGCATCGAGACGGTCTCGGGCGTGGACCTCTTCAACCCCGAACACGAGCAGGACTATCCGCGCGGCTATGCCGCCTACGTCTCGGCCGACGGTGTATCGTGGGGCGAGCCGCTGGCCACGGGCGAAGGGCGGCCCAACGCCACGCGCATCAACTGGGAGCCCACCAATGCGCGCTACATTCGCGTCGAGTTGACCACCAGCGGCACCGACCTGTTCTGGTCCATCGGCGAGATCGAGGTCGACGTCGAGTAGCCGGTGCCAGATCTCGCTTAGGCGATGCCCGACGCCGCACACACGTTGTTACTTGGCGTCAAAAACCTCGAGCGGCATCTGCCACACGCGCACGGTCTCGCGCTGATAGGTGTAGCTGAGCGCCACGCCGTCGTCGGTACGGGTGAGCGTGGGATAGCTGAACTCGGCGTCGGCGTCGGGGTCGCCCTCCAGGTTGGCAAAGCGCGTCCAGGTCTCGCCGTTGTCTTCGCTCACGGTAATGGTCATCGGCGTGCGGGGACCCCAGTTTTCGTCTTGTGGATTGTAGGCCAGGAGCAGGCGGCCATCCTCCAACTGCAGCACATCGGTGCCGCTATTGTTGTTGGGCAGGTCCGTTGGCTCGAGCGCACTCCACGTGCGGCCGCCGTCGGTACTTTTGCTGTACGCCATGAATCCCGCGTGCGTGCGCAGCAGCGCATGCACGGTGCCTTCCGGCGCTTCCCACAGGGTCGGCTGAATGGCGCCCAGACCACGGATGACCTGGCGGTCCATCTCCCAGTTTTCCGTACGCGTCCAGGTCTCGCCTTCATCTTCCGAACGGTCGGCAAACGGCTTCCAGCCACGCAGTTCGGTCGAGGCCGGCGCCAGCCACGCGCCATCGCTCAGAACGATGGGCTGGCTGCGCACCGGACCGCGCCCGCCTTCGTCGCCCGGCACCAGTTCTTCGGGCGCGCTCCAGGTTTCGCCGTGGTCGTCGCTGTGCATCCAGTAGGTCTGCCAATAAGGAATCTCGGGGCCAACCTTGAAGAACAGGTAGATGCGGTCACCCTCCGGGCGAAACAGCACGGGGTTCCAGTGCGCGGTCTCGTTCACCTTCGCCACGCGCTCGACCGGCGTCCAGTCGCCCTCGACGAAGCGCGACAGCCAGATGCCCACGTCATCGGCCTTTTCGCGGGTGCCGGCGAAGAAGGCGCTCAGCAGTGTGCCATCGGCCGCCTGCACCAGGCTGCTGGCGTGGCATTGTGGGAAGGGCGCTTCATCGCCAAACACGAAGTCGACGCGCCCCCCCGCTTCTTCTACCCGCGCGAGGAACGCATCGGGCGCGTAGCGCGCGTCGGGGATTTCCGCCAATTCCTTGGCCTCGTCCGTTTCGGTCTCTTGCGCGCCCGCCGCAAACGCGGCCCAGCAAAGCGCGCCACAGGTGAAGAGTCTGATGGTGGTGTTCATGGGCCGGAGTATAGAAAATGGAAGCGGGGCGTGCCAGCCCCACGGACATCTGCGCCGCCCGCCGGCCGCGCCCACCTGCGCGCCGCCGGCGGCCACCGAATCGACCGGAGCCCACAGCATGAGTCTGCGTGTATACGCCATGGGCGACCTGCACATCTTCGCGCCGCACGCGCGTTGGAAGGAAGCGATGGCGACGCTGCACCGCACGGCTGAACAGGCCGACGTATTCGTCTTGCTGGGCGACGTGTTCGAGATTCAGCGAAGCGGAGCCGGCCCAGGTTATGACGACGTCGCCGAGAAGGCGGCCCGCATGTTGCGCGACTGGTGCGAGCGCTTCGCGCATTGCCACTTTCACCTGCTGTTCGGCAACCACGACTGCATGACGCCTTACACCGCGGCGGCCGCCGGCGTGGCCGACACCGTGCCGAATCTCGAGGTGCACCCCCATCTGCTGCAGCTGGGCAGTGCCGTGTTCCTTCATGGCGACGTGCCGTTGTATGCGCCCAGTCCCCACGGGCTTACCCGCTACCGCGCGGGCCTGCAAGGATTCAACGAGAGCTGGCTCAGTCGACGCCTCTACCATGCCAGTGGCCGGCTGCTGCGCTCGCATCACCTGCTCAGCGCGTGCGCCTTTCCGCCGCCCATCCTCATGCGCCAGCTCCACCGCTACCTCAGCGCCGTGGGCCACACAGCGGAAACCGGCGTGCGCGATGTCTACTTCGGCCACACCCACGCCCCGCTCGATGAAGTCCACTTCCGCGGCCTGAGCTGGCACAACGGCGGCGCCCCCTTCGGCACCGACCCCCACCGCGTGCTGCGCGTGCGCGGCGCAGGGGCAGGTACCCCAGGCGATGCGGGCACGCTGCCCGCACATCCGGCCGCCCGACCGGACGGCGACCTCTAGCCGAGATTCCCGCGGACGCCGGCACAACGGGGTGATTCCTCACCGCCTGCGCGCGGTGTCCGCCCAGCGCACCGCTACTCCCCCCCCTCACTCCCCCATTACCGTCACCACGACGCGGCGCTGGCGCGGCTTGATGTCGCACTCGAGATGGAAGATCTGCTGCCAGGTACCGAGCACGCAGTCGCCCTCGGCCACCGGCACGGTAATCTCGGGGCCCAGCGTGGTGGCCTGCAGGTGCGAATGGCCATTGCCGTCGTGCCAGGCCTGCTCGTGGCCGTAGTGGGTGCCAGGCGGGAAGAGGCGGTCGAACTCGGTCGGCAGATCACGCTCGAGGCCGGGCTCGAATTCTATGGTGCCAATGGCGCCCGTACTGCCGATGTTGAACACGTGCACCAGCCCGGTCTGTACACCGCTGCGGCGGACCACGGCGCGCACCGCGCTGGTCAGGTCGTGCATCTCGCCGTGGCGGCGCGTGCTGATTTCGAGCGTTTCCTGTGCGGTCATGCCTGGCTGTCTCCTTCGGTGTGCCCCGGATTCGTTGCTATACTGGTGCCCGTAGGAGGGCAGTACGATGGCCTACGTTGTCACCGAGCCGTGCATCAAGTGCAAGTACACCGAGTGCGTGACCAATTGCCCGGTCATCTGTTTTCACGAGGGTGCGAACTTTCTGGCAATCGACCCGGACGATTGCATCGATTGCGGTGCCTGCGTCGACCCGTGCCCGGTGAACGCCATCTTCCCCGAGGACCAGGTGCCGGAGAAGTGGCAGCACTACATCGGGCTGAACAAGGAGTTGGCGGCGCAGTGGCCCGAGCTGACGACACCGAAGGAGCCGCTGCCGACCGCCGAGGAATACAAGGACGTGGCGGACAAGGAGCACCTGCTCGACCGCGCGCCCGGTGAAGGAGACCCCGTATAGCCCCCGCACCGACACTGCAGGAAACACTCGAAGCGCGCACGGCCGAGGCCGCCCCCGCCCTGGTGCGCAAAGAAACCAGGGGTCTGCGTTGTCTCGCCTGTGCGCACCGCTGTCTGGTGAAGCCGGGCCGCGCCGGCGTGTGCAAGGTACGCTTCAACCGCGACGGCGCCCTACAGGTACCGGATGGCTACGTGGCGGCCTTGCAGGTTGACCCCATCGAAAAGAAGCCCTTCTGGCACGCCTTTCCCGGACACGATGCGCTCTCCTTCGGCATGCTGGGGTGCGACCTGCACTGCAGCTATTGCCAGAACTGGGTGACCAGCCAGGCCCTGCGCGACGACGCAGCGGGCGCACCCATCCGCCGGGCCACACCGGCCGGCCTGGTGGCGCTGGCGCAGGAACACGGCGCGCCGGTGATGGTCAGCACCTACAACGAGCCACTGATTACGGCGGAGTGGGCGGTGGCCGTCTTTCAGGCGGCGCGCGCGGCAGGCATCACCTGCGGGTTTGTAAGCAATGGCAACGCCACCCCCGAGGTGCTGGACTATCTGCGCCCGCTGACCGACCTCTACAAGGTCGACATCAAGAGCTTTCGCGACAAGCCCTACCGCACGTTGGGCGGCACCCTGCGCGTGGTCTGCGACAGTATCGAGGGACTGGTGGCGCGGGGTTTCTGGGTCGAGATTGTGACCCTGGTCATTCCCGGATTTAATGACACCGACGCCGAACTGCGCGAAATGGCACATTTTCTGGCGGGCCTCTCGCCCGATATCCCCTGGCACGTGACAGCGTTTCACCCCGACTACAAGATGCAGGCGCCCGGACGCACCACAGCCCGCGAACTGGACCGGGCGTACGCCGCGGGCAAGGAGGCGGGCCTTCGCTTCGTGTATCCCGGCAATCTGCCGGGTGGCGTGGGCGACCGCGAAAACACCTACTGCCCGGGCTGTGGCGCCCTGTGCATCGCACGGCGCGGCTTCACCGTGCTCGAGAACCGCCTGGGTGAAGGCGGCACCTGCCCCGAATGTGCTGACGTCTTGCCCGGCGTCTGGCACGGCCCCCCCGCCCCCACCCGCCCTACGCCAGCACGGCCGCGGCCGCTCTGATTCGCGGCACGCGCGATTAAGGCCGCCGGGTGACATTTGGGCTGCCGCATGAATTGCCGTAGGCTAGGGGCGCGGGTGGCCGGCCTTCTCCCTCACCCGGTTGTGCGGGCGCCGCAAAACCACACAGCGCCCGGATGCGTCCAACCCGGCGCGAGTTCAACCAAGTAGAGCGCCCGGTGACTACAGCGCGAGAGCCCAAAATCCCCCCCCACGGATTGGAT
>CAYMLC010000271.1:0-5488 GCA_964390765.1 uncultured Nitrospirales bacterium | reverse complement strand
CGAAGCTGCCCGTGGCCGCGGTGAAGGGCGCGGCGTCGCGCCCGGCGGGGTTGGCGTTGTCGTAGTTGGCGAGCGCCGGATTGGCTGTGGCGGCCTGATAGGCGAACACGTCGCGATCCGTACCGTCCCACGCGGCGGCGCGTTCCCATTCGGCTTCGGTGGGCAGGCGGTAGCCGTTGGTATAGGGCCGGCGCAGGCGGAACAGGTCGAGGTCGTAGGCCGGGATGAGGCCGTCGCGCAGGCTCTCCCAATTGCACCAGGCCACCGCGCCGTACCAACTGACGAAGACGACGGGGTGGTTGCTGAGGTCGACGGCGGGCGCGTCGGTCTTCGCGCTGAAACTGCCGCCGCCGAATTCGATGCCGCAGCCCGGCTCGCTCACCGCGAGCAGGCGCTGCTGGTTGAGGAACACGTCGCCGCCGGTGTACGGCGAACCGTCCGCATTGTCGAGCAGGCCCTGGCCCAGGGCCCAGTTCAACGTGTCGGCGTATTGCGCGTTGGTCACTTCGAAGCGGCCGATCTCGTAGGCGCTCAGGGTGACGTCGCGCACGGGTATGGCGTCGCCGTCGACGCAATCGGCACAACCCATGGGGAAAGTGCCGGGCGCCACGCCGGCAACATCGGCGGTGGGCGGGTGGTCGTTGGCGGCAAAGCGCAGGTCGAGCGTGACCGTGCTGCCCGCGGGCACGAGGCCGTCGAGCGGCAGCGTGATGGCCTTGTCGAGGCCGGCGCCAAGGTCGTCGCCGAGGTCACCCGTCGCATTCGCCGCGGCATTCAACGGCCCGCTGTTCACGCCGGCGCTCAGCGCCACATCCACCGGCGCGCCGCTGGTCTCTTGTAGCGCATAGTCGATCGTCACGACGCCTTCGGCCACGGGACGCACGCGCACCCCCGCCACGTTCACCCCTTCGCGGCCGATGGTCTCGGGGTCGAGAAAATCGGGCAGGCCATCGCCATCGGCATCACGCTGGCCCTCGTCCCAGTCGCTCACGCCGTCGGCGTCGCTGTCGTCGTCGGGGTGCAGGGGAAAGCGCTGCTCGAGGATGAGGTCGCGCCATTCACGCGGCTGGATGAAATCGACGTTGCGCGCTTCGAGAAAGTCGATGATGGCGACAAACTCGCTGAAGTTCGGGAGGAACAATTCGTCGCCATTCTCGTCGTCGTAGCCGGGATGCAGTTGGATAAGCGTGACCGGGCGGGCAGCGTCGTAGACCGCCTCGAACAGGGCAAACCAGGGCTTGCCGGTGGGCACTTCGACCAGCCCGCCGTCGAGCGAGACCACGAACTTGCTGCTCCCCGGCTCGCCATCGAGCCATGTGGTGACCGACGGCAGGTTGTCCAGCGCGGTGATGGTCGTGCTGTCTGTCAGGCCAAAGGGTGCGCCGAAGGTCTGTGCCTCGAAGCCGAGCGCGTTGACCATGGCCGCCTGCGAATCGGCAAAACTCTTCTCTTGCGCTGCGAGGCCGGGGCCGAAGAACTCGGAGTTGGGCGGGTTGCCCACGGGATTGCCAGCGTGGGTGAAGCCGTGCAGCCACCCCTCGGCGAAGCCGCTGGCTTCCATCGCCTTGATCTCTTCATTGGCCACGCTGCCGCCCGGCGCCGGGTCGATGGTAAGCGATTGGGTGATGATGCCGAACGAGTGCTTCAGCCGCCGCTCGCGGTTGAGGAAATCGGTGTAGGTCTTCCACGCCTCTTCGACCTCGCCGGTCCAGGTCACGTAGTCGTCGGCCTTGAGGATGGCAAACTGGTTATAGACCAGCACCGGGGCGTGGCGGCGGGCCAGCACGGCACCGTCTTGCTCGACGGTAGCGGTGACCACGACGTAACCCAGCGTGGCCGGTGCGGTGAGTGTGGCCGACAGGCCGTTGGGGTCGAGCGTGCCGCCGGTCGTGCTCCACTGCACGACCGCTTCGGGCGGCAGCGGCGTGGCGGGCGCATAGGTCAGCGTTACGGTTTCGCCATCGCGTGCGAGCGCGGCGCTCCGCGTGATGCTGTCGGCCCGGGCGATGGGGGCGCACAGCAGCAGCGCCGCCGCCAGCCCCAACAGGGCGGCAGCCGGGCAGAGTCGTTTCGGGAAAACGGTCAAGGTACGGCTCGCCTCGCCTCAAAGGTACCACAGGCACACGGTCCAAGCGTACCACAATTCCCGGCGCGCCGTGGTTCGGGGCGCGCGGTTGTTCATGGCGCAGGCCGCGCCGTGGTTCGTGGTGAACGCAGCCGGCGCTGGCCGCTCAGGGCGCTCGCTGACTGGTCCACGTACGCGGATCGAAGACGGGGTCCGGCGATTGGGGCGCACGGCCGGGTTCACGGACCGGGTCGTACTCGCCGTCCGCTGGGGACCAGTCGCGCTGGCGCAGATTGAAGCTGCCCACGCCGTGGGTGACGGGCAGGCCGCGCAGGAACACGACGGCGTCGCCGGCGAGGCCGTAGGTGGTAATGCGTTCTTCGGGCAGGGCCGCGATGGCGGCGGCATCGTCTTCGTGGATGATCGCGGCGTGTTGCGCGGCGTAGGGGCCTTCGGCGTTGGTGCGGCCCACGGGCGACTGAAACAGCAGCGTGGCCACCAGCACACTGGTGGCGCCGCACGCGACGGCGGTACGCAGGTGCGTCGTGCGCCAACGGGGCGCCCAGTGTTGCAGGCCCAGCGCGGCCAGCGCGCACAGCGGCAACCACAGCAGCACGAGTAGGCGCTGCGGCCCCAACTCGAGATAGGCGCCGCTGAAGAAACCGCCGAGCCCCAGGCACGTGAAGCCAACCAGCCACAGGGCGAGAAAGGTGGGCACGGCCGCGGGACTGCGTGCGCCGCCAGCCAGTGCCGTGGGCGCGGTCGCCTTGGCCGTGGGTCCCGTACCGGCTCGGGGCCAGCGCCAGAGCCGCGCCACAAAGACCGGCGCAGCCAGCAGCAGGCACCAGTCGGAGATGCTCTTGGCCACGGCGCCGTCGTTGCCACGCAGCAGCGTGCCCCAATAGACGGCGTAGAGCACGTAGCCCGCGGCGTAGCAGGCGAGGAAGCACAGGCCCGCAACGAGTAGCGCGTGTGGCAGCCGCTGGCCCCTGCGGCACGCGCGCCACACGGGCACGGCGGCGGGCAGGGCGACCAGGCCCGCGGCCAGCACCAGCGGCGAGAACCAGATGGCCATGTTGCCGAATTCGCGATGGATGCCGATGAGCATCGGATTCTGGCGCATCAGGTAGAGACTGGCGGCCGCGCCGAAGAGAAGCGGCAGCACATAGGCGAGCAGGCGCGGCACATCGCGCCGGGTGGGACGGTGCGGCTGGGCGAGCAGCCACAGCACGCCGAGCGCCAGGAAGAACGCGGCGTAGCGTGCGTTGAGGAAGGCGCCCGCCAGCATCAGTGGGGGCCAGAGCATGCGCGCACCGGCGCCGGGCGCGGGCCGCACCAGAAAGGCGGTGAACCCGGCCAACAGCGCGGCGAGCGACAGCGTGTAGTAGGCGCGCGGAAAGATGGTGACGGGCAAGAGGTGCGCGCCTTCCATGATCTCGTAGAGGCCCCAGCGCAGGAAGGTGTCCTCGAACGCGGGGTGCGTGTGCAGGCCGGTGGCCAGGCAGACGAGGTAGGCGATGCCGCCTACGCCACCGCCGAGCGCAAACAGCAGAAAGGCGCGCGGGGCCACGCCCGGCGACACGTTGCGCAGGAACCACCACGCCGCAAGCAGATAAGCGAAGACGCCGAGCGCATTGGCCACGGTGTAGAGGCCGTAGTCGGGCAGGCCGGTGGCATCGCCGATGGAGCCCAGCACGATGTAGAGCCACAGGTGCGGCATGGCGAAGTTGCGCCAGTCGTGCATGTTGGGCGCGAAGGCGTAGGGCGAGTACCAGTCGAGCTCGGGCGCGCGCATGCTCCACAGAAAGATGGCGCTGTCGGGAATCTGCAGGCCGGTGGACACCGTGCCCGGTGGCGCGGCGTAGGCGCACAACAGCCCCACCAGCACCGGCTGCAATGCCAGCGCCAAGATGAGCCCCCACACCCAACGCGGCGTGTGGCTCATGGTTGGTCCTCGAACGGGCCGGGCGCTGGCCCCAACCGCTCTGCCTGCACCGCGAACAAGACGGCGTCTTCCGCCTCGGCCACCACGCGCAGGGCCGGCGACGCACGCAGGGCCTCGCGCACGTCGGCCGCGACGGGCGGCCGGCTGGGACAGTACACGTAGTCCACGCACCAATCGTGCAGCAAGGCGGCGCGCATCTCCAACGGGGTGCCGGCACTGAAGAAGGCGTGCACCTGCGCGCGCACGGTGTCGGCGCGCTGACCCGAGAAATCGAGTGTGCCCACGCCATAGACGGCCCGGTAGTCCCCGCGCAGCACAAGCGCATCGCCCAGCACGGGGTCGCCCACCGCGGGGGTGAGCACGACGCCGGGCGCCATCTGCGCGAGCAGGCGGTCGTCGGTCTCGGGCATGAAGCCGTAGGCCGTCCAGGTGGTGTGGCGCTGCACGGAGTCGACGCCGAACGGCCCGTAGACGACGGCCCAGGTCAAGAAGATGTTGAGCACGCCACAGCCGAGGACCGCGGCGAAGGCGCTGTGGGCGAGGCGCGGCCGGCGCTGGCCGATGCGCTGCAGGCCCCACGCGGCGAGCACGGCGAGCGGCAGGCCGAGCAGTACGAGGAAGCGCTGGGGCTGGAGGGCGAGGTAGGCGCCTTGACCCCATGCGGAGACCGCCAGCGCGAAGAAGCCCAGCCACAACAATAGCGCCCAACCGGGACCCGCTTGCGGCGTGCCACGCACCCGCCACGCGGAGAGTGCG
This sequence comes from uncultured Nitrospirales bacterium, assembly GCA_964390765.1. GTDB lineage: Bacteria > Hydrogenedentota > Hydrogenedentia > Hydrogenedentales > JAGMZX01 > CAYMLC01. The sequence goes on along the minus strand of CAYMLC010000271.1, from coordinate 722 downwards.
GCGCCCAACGGCGCGGCCAGCAGGGCGGCGTCGCTCACGCGGACCGAGGCCATGACTTCACCAGTAATGGGAAAGCTGCCGTAGTAAGCCTGATAGGCGGCCCAGCCCATTACGTAGGCGAGGGCATAGCCCAGCCCCGCGCCTGCCAGCATGCGGCCGAAGGCGGGCAAGGTACGCAGCGCCGGCGCCAGCGCGGGCACCGCACACAGCAGCAGTGGCCCGGCACTGACGAGGTAGGGCAGCAGCCAGACCTGTTGGCGGGTGGTCGCGACCGAAGCCTGCGCGATGGTCGGATTCGTCGCGAGCAAGAGCAGCGCCAAGACCACACCGGCCACGGTGGCGAGACCGAGCGTGCCCGCGACCGTGATGCGGCGGCCCCAGGGCAGGCCGGGCTGGGCGATGGCCATCAGGCAAACGGCACCCCACACCATGGGGCCGACGCGGAAATTGAGCCAGGTGCCCGCAAGCATGAGCGGGAGGCCCAGCCACCAGGCGCGTGGCGATGCGTGGCGCCACACGTGCAGGGTCAGGGCGAGAGCGGCAAAGCACGCGGCCAGTGCAAAGGTATAGTAGGGCCGCGCCATGAGCAGATGCGGCAGGTGGCGCGCACCCTCCATCAGGTCGTAGCGGCCAAAGCGCAGGAACGCATCGGCAAACGCGGGCGACGCGAGGCCACCTGCCCCCCACAGCGTCAACAAGACGACCCCGCCCAGGCCACCGCC
>CAYMLC010000270.1:0-5488 GCA_964390765.1 uncultured Nitrospirales bacterium | reverse complement strand
CGTGGCTGGCGGCCGTGGTGGACCCGCGTATCGAGCAGATTGCGCCGCTGATTATCGACACGCTGAACATGCCCGAGCAGATGCCGCACCACTACGCAACCTACGGCGGCTACAGCGAGAGCATCGTCGACTACACGCGGCTGGGCCTGCAGGAGCGCATGCAGGAACCGCGCGGCAAGATGCTGGCTTCGCAGGTCGACCCCTATTCCTGGCGCGAGGAACTGACGCTGCCCAAGCTGGTGGTGCTGGGCACGAACGACCCCTACTGGACGGTAGACGCCGCGCAGTTCTATTACCACGACCTGGTGGGCTACAAGCGGCTCTACTATCAGGCGAACACGGGCCACGATGTGAGTGTGCGCGGCGTGGCCACGATCACCCAGTTCTACGACGCCATGCTGAACGGCACCACGTTCCCGGACCTCTCCTGGACCAAGGAGGCCGACGGCACCCTGACGGTGACGTGGGCCGAGCCGGGCGGCACCGCCAAGCTGTGGGCGGCCACCTCGCCCAACCGCGACTTCCGCGAATCGCGCTTTGAATCGACCCCGCTCGAAGGCGATGGCGAGGTGCGCGTGACACCCGACCTGCCGACCGATGGCTGGAAGGCCTACTACGTAGAAGTGACCTGGCCCGGTGCGATGGGCATGCCCTTTGGCCTGACCACCGAGATGGTGGTGATGCCCGAGTCGTTTCCCGAAGAAGGCACGCGCACCTACGACGTTATCGACGAGAATGAACCGGGGCCGGGCGACCAGGCGAAGGCGGAGTAAACACGGCCCCCTGGCATGACAACGCCCCGGTAGCACGCTGGCTGCCGGGGTGTCTTTCGTTTTGTCTTTCTACTGTGTTGCGCGGATGGCCTACAGCGTGGCGGGCGTCGGGCAGAAGCCGTCTTCCGTATCCTCTCCGGGGCAGGCCACGTAGCCGCCGCTGTTGAAGATCTGGATGGCGCGCAGCAGCTCGGTCAAGCTGATGGTCCAATCCGCGCCGCCGTCGTAATCGCTGCGGTGCGGTGTGCACGCGCGCGCCTCGCACGCTTCGGCCACATACCCATCCTCGGTGTTCCGGTCCACCGCGCAGCAGAAGCCCCCCACATTGAAGAACTGAATGACGCGCAACAGCTCGCTCAAGCTGAAGGCGCCGAACGGCGCTTCAAAGTCGGCACTGTGCCGGTCGGCCGGGCCGCCTTCGCCTTCACCTTCCGCGCCGGGGCCGGGGTCATTCGGGTTCGCCGGGTCGGTGCCGGCCTCTTCCTCGTCAAAGTTGAAGATGCCGTCGCGGTCGCGGTCGAGCGCGAGGCGTTCGCCCGTACCGGCGGGCACCACCGTCAGCGTGAATGCGCCACCCAACTGCACCGCGTCGAACAACTGTGCGGCCGCGATGGTCTCGCCTGCGCGGTCGAGTTGCACGGTGCCCTCCTCGGTCAACAGGCCGCTGCGCACCTCGCCCTGCAGCACACCGTGACCGATCAACTTGATGCGCTCGGACCCGTTGACCAGCGTGACCAGCGCCTGCGCTTCTTCCAGATTGGGGCTGGCGCCCGACAGGGTCACCTGCAAACCCACCGCCGCGTGTACATCCTTGCTCGGTTCGCCCGGTGGCTCGAGCGGACCGGCTGCGGGGGTCACGTTAAAGTCCGATCCCGAGAACGCCAGCATCAGCGCTGTCAGGTCGGACAGCTCTTGGTCGTTGCGTATCCGGAAGACAGGCTCGGCCAGAAAGCGCTCGATGGAATCGAAGGACCCATCGTGCCCAAACCCGAAACCCGCGCGGCTGGTCGTGCCGCTCATGTTCATGCCCACCTTGTCATAGAGGTTGCGCAGATGCGGCACCTTCATCGTGACATTGGTGAAGCCATCGGCCGATACCAACATCAGGTTTTTCTCGCCCTTCGGCCCCACTGGCATCGGCACCCATTCACTGCCGTTCCACTGCGTACTGGTGCCATCGCCCCCCGGCAGTGCGTGGCACAGCACGCACGACGCCACCCGGCGATCGAGCAGGCGCGTGCTGTCGCGGTAGAGGTCGAGCCCGCGCTGCGCATTGCCATTGGGCAGCGGGTCGCCTTCGTCGAGTGCAAAGCGCCCCGTGGCAAAGTGGCCGTCGAGGGGCAGGTCGTCGGGCAGCGTGTTGTCGGGATTGCGGAAGGGATTCGGCGGAAAGGTGATGGTCGCCAGGTAGTCTTCGAACGCCTGCATCTCGGCATCGGTCAACTGTTCGTCATCGCCGTGCAGCCCCATGAATACCGGGTTGAATTCTTCAAGGCCGCGCTTGTCGCCCCGCCAGTGCAAGGGCTCGCGGCCGATGATGCCCTGCAGCGTCTGCGTGGTCATCGGTCCCTTCATAGGGTGGAAGGGTTGAAACGGCTGCAACAGGTTGACGCCCGGAATACCGCCGCCGAGGTTCAGACCATCGAGTTCGGTCATGCTGCCGTTCGGCGCGCCCAGGTCCCACGACAGCCGGTCGAAGCGTGCGTCGATGTGGCACGCCGCACAGGATGCCTGGCCCAGCCCCGACGTCTCGTGCGTATCGTAGAGGTGGCGGCGTCCCATCCGGATGACCTCCGGCGTGGCGTCGTAAAAGGGCACGCGCGCAACGATGCTGTTGTCCGCGGTGTCGACCACCGCAACCTCGGCATCGAAGCGATTCAACACGTACAGCAGGCCGCTGGTCTCGTTGAGCGCGAGGCCCGTCGGGCCTTCGCCAATTTCAATGGGGCTCCCCACCCGTTCACCGTCGGCACCCACCACCACCAGATTGTTCGAGCCCATCCCCGCGACGTAGGCGCGGCTGCCGTTGGGAAGCCACTGAATCGCGCGCGGGTCACCGACCGACAGGTCGCGCTGCGACTGCGGCACGCGGAACGTCTCGTAGTCGAGGTGGCCACCGTTCAGGTCGATGACTTCGCGCCCGCCTTCATCCGCCATGGCCAGCAAGACGCGCACGAATGTGCCGCGCAGAACCGGCTCGAAGCGGATCTCGTTCGTTGCGTCCAGCCCGACCACGGTCACTTCGCCCGAGATGGGGTGCACGGCCAGGTGCATGTTCGCGTTCATCAACCGCTCGATATAGCTGACGTTCAGCGTGTCGGCATCGATCACCGCGACGTCGTTGTCCAGCAGCGTCCAGCCCACGGGGCGGCCCGAGTTGGGCGCCTTCTCGCCGCTCACCCAATCGGTCCAGTCGTCGCCGGTGTCGTCGCGCCAGCGGCCGTCTTCGCCCTGCCGTACAATGAGGCTCACGCGCGGTGGCGCCGGCTGGTCAGCAGGCCGCGGCGGAAAGAACGAATCACCATTATTCGGATGCGGCGCTACGCCCCCGTGCGGTGTGTCGGCATCGTCCACGACATTGGGGGGGAAGACGTTGCGGTCGCTCGCGTGACCCCCACCCAGGATGCTGGTGCCGTTGCCCGACTCGAAGATAGCGGCATAGACCTTGTCACCTTCAGGGCTGACCGCCAAGGCGCGCGGGTCCTCGGCGTCGAGTATCGCCTGCGCGATGGGTGCGCCCAATCCGATAGGGTCGAAAACCTGCACGGTATTGATGGCCGAGCAGGTGACGAAGGCGCGCGGGGGCGTGCCCGCAAAGACGACGTCGGCCGGTTCATCGCCGGTCCGCAAGGTTGCCACCACCACGCCGGCAGTCAAATCGACAACGCTCACGGTATCGGAGATTTGATTCACTACCCATACTTCGGTGGCGGTGCGGAAACGCACGCTGACCGGGTCGAGGCCGACCAGGACACTGCCGATCGACTCCGGCGCGGTCGCCGAGACATCGAAGAATTCCACGTGCCCATCGGCGGTATTGCACACGGCGAGGATAGCGCCATCCGGGCTGAGCGCGATCGGGTTCACCTGCGGTGTCTCGAAGTTCACGAAGTCGGCCGAGGCGACACCCGTCGTGACGCTGAGGGACAGCACGGCTGCCACCATCCATTTTCGCACGCTACTACCTCCCGCGCCCGCAGGCGCTTTGCGTGATAGAACCCGGCCGCTGTCTGTTGGTTCCTTGCGCGATGCCCTAGCCGCGCTTCAGGATACCACCCCGCCCGCTGCTCAGATAGATGCCCTGGAGATTCATTTTCAGCTCATCCGGATTGTCCGAATTCCACATGCCGTCTTCTTCGCTTATCAGCCCCGACTTGATCAGCTTGGCCAGACTCATGTTGAAGGTCTGCATGCCCGCCTCGGCACCGTTGGCAATGGCCACGGGAATCTGCTTGATCGTGTTCTCGCGAATGAGTGAGGCAACGGCCGGGTCATTGAATAGGACCTCGACCGTCGGCACGCGCCCGTCACCCTCCTTTGCGTGGATCAGGCGCTGCGCCACGCAGGCGCGCAGCTGCAGCGACAGTTGCGAACGCACCTGCGCCTGCTGGTCGGAGGGGAACATGTCGAGGATGCGGTCGATGGTCAGCATGGCGTTCGTCGTGTGCAGTGTGCTGAACACGAGGTGGCCGGTCTCCGCGGCCGAGATGGCCGCCTGAAACGTATCGGCGTCGCGCATCTCGCCAATCAGAATGACGTCGGGGTCTTCGCGCATGGCCGCACGCAGCGCCACCTTGAAGTCGCGCGTATCGATGGAAATCTCGCGCTGCGTGACAATGCTCTTCTTGTTCTTGTGCAAGAACTCAATCGGGTCTTCCAGTGTGAGGATATGATGCGCCTTGTGCTGATTGATCCAGTCGATGATCGATGCGAGCGTGGTCGACTTGCCGCTGCCCGTTGTGCCCGTGATCAGGACCAGCCCGCGCGGCAGATTGGCGATGGTTGTCATCGCGGGCGGCAGATGCAGTGAGTCGAAGTCGAGGATCTTGCCGCGCACGTGCCGGAAGATAAGTCCCACCGAACCGCGCTGGCGCAGGATGTTGACACGGAAGCGCCCCAGTCCGGCCACACTGTGCGCCAGGTCGGCGTCGCCGGTGCGCAAAAAGCGCTCCTTCTGCTCGCTGTTCATCAACTCATCGAGAAAGCCGAGGGTTATGGCAGGCTTCAGGATGTCGCCGTCGAGGAAACGGACTGCGCCGTCCACGCGAATAGCGGGCGGGCTGCCAACGGTCAGGTGCACATCCGACGCGCCATGCTTAACGGCATAGCTCAGAATATTCTGCAGGTCCACGCTGTGCCTTTCGATATGCGCCGGTGCGTGGCGGCTACGCTAGCAGAGCCTGGCGAAACCGGCAACCGCGCCAACGCTGTGCCCCGGCCCGTCGCCGGTCGCGCGCTGCGTTGCTTGGCGCATGTGCCACGCGTCGCCTACCATACCGTTTCGTTACGACGCCCGATACCACCCGAGAAAGAGAGGCCCCATGCAATCGGCCACGCCCCGCGCCATCGTCGAAGAACTCGACCGCTATATCGTCGGTCAGCGCGAAGCCAAGACCAAGGTCGCCATTGCGCTGCGCAACCGCTGGCGGCGCCAGCAGCTGCCGGACCATCTGCGCGATGAGGTGGCGCCTAAGAACATCATCATGATCGGCCCC
>CAYMLC010000269.1:0-5537 GCA_964390765.1 uncultured Nitrospirales bacterium | reverse complement strand
GCCCGCATTGATGGCGGCGGCCACGGGAAAGGTGCGCCCCGGACAGTAGCCGTCTTCGGTAGTTTTGTCCGGACAGGCATGGAATCCCTGCGAGTTGAAAAACTGGATGAGGCGCAGCAACTCGGAAAGGCTGATGACCCAGTCCTGCGGGCCGTAGTCGCTGTTGTGCGGCGCGCAATCGGCCGGGCCTTCACCGCCCGGCTGAAAGCCGTCTTCGGTATCGGCCGCGCAGCGCAGGCCGCCCGTGTTGAAGAACTGAATGACGCGCAGCAACTCGGAGAGCGCCACAACGCCGTCGGCGTTCTGGTCGGCACTGTGCGGTGCGGCTTCCTGGGCGGGGGCGGCCATTGCCAGCGTCGCCGTAAGGAGCAGCAACAATGAACATCCCACCCACGCGGGGCGTGTACGTCCTCCCATAGCGACCTCCTCTGCCTACCAAGTAAACCCCAGGTAACGCGGGGTTACGGCAGCCTTGCCTCACTCGTGCCTCGCGTACAGGCAGAGCAAGCGCCGGGCCCGCGGGCGCGAGCGCGGTCAAGATGCTGTGTGAGTTGACGTTAGCGCGGACGATGCGGACCGGCGCTGTGCCGTGACGCGTTGGTAAAGCTGACAAACTGACGAACGATAGGCAGCTTTCGGTGCGACCCGACACCAACGCGTACTCAACTGCCCCTCTTGTCCGGCGTAGCGCGGTTGCGGCATGCTGCGCGCGAGTGCCACAGGGAGGTAAAGCTGGTATGTACTACTTCAAGACATCGCAGTTTGTGCCCGCAAAGGGCGAGGCCTGGACCTATTATGAGGTCGACGAAGAATCCAAAGAGGTGGTACGCCAGCTTACGCATATTCCGAATACAGGCGAGACGACCCGGGTACCCGACCCCATCGTGAAGAAGCTGTTCCGTCCGGAACTGCTGCGCGAAGCGGCCGAGGAGGAATTCCTGGGTCTCTGGCAAGACGCCTGAGCGCGAATTTGCCGGCTGTGTGTACCGTTGCCGTTAGGTATAGGCGGACGGCTATCGGGCCGCCGGGCACACCCGAACACAAGGAAGGATAATGCAATGGCAGTTGCCAATCGCGTAGAGGATGTGGTCTGCGACTTTATCCAGCAGGCCATCAAGAAATGGGACGATGCGCCCGTGACGCTGTCGCCGGATGCCGAATGGCAGAAGCTGCGGGCCGCGGGTACGGAACTGTGGCTGGACACGGGCGACATCGACGCGGCGAAGAAGAGCCTGACGGCCGAATTCACCGCGCTCACGACCAACAACACGCTGCTGAACAAGGAAATCCAGCGCGGTGTATACGACGAGACGATCGCCGAGGCCAGCGCCGCCCTGAAGCAGGCGGTGCCGGAGATCAGCCAGCAGGAACAGGTGCTCGAGATTGCGTTCATCCTGAATGCGCTGCACGCGCAACGGCTGGTCAACATCTTCGGCTTGAAGGTCAGTGTGGAGTTGCACACCGACCTGGCGCTCGAACTCGATGCATCGGTCACCTATGGCCGCCGCTACCATCGCATCAACCCCGAAATGTTCATTGTAAAGGTACCGCTCACCCCGGCCGGCTATCTTTCCGCGCGGCGACTGAAGGCCGACGGGATCCCCATCAACTTCACGCTGGGCTTCAGCGCCCGCCACAACTATGTGGCCGCGCGCGTGGCGAAGGTCGACTACGTGAACGTGTTTATGGGCCGGCTGGGCGCCTTCGTGGCCGACAATGGCCTGGGCGACGGTAGCGCGATTGGCGAGAAGACGACGCTCGCCTCGCAGCGCGCGCTCATTGCACTGCGGCAGTCGGGCGATGCGCCGACCAAGCAGATTGGCGCGAGCATGCGCACGGGCGAGCAGGTGCCGGCCCTGGCCGGACTCGATGTGTACACCATGCCCCCGGGTGTGGCGGATGGCTATCGCGAGGCGCCGCAGGAAGCCGTACCTCCGCGCATCGAAGAGGACCCGCCGGTGCCGCTGGCCGATGGTGTACAGGCGGCGCAGTTTGGCGCGGTCTCGTGCTGGGAAATCAGCGACGCGTTCAAGGCCGCGGTCGATGCGCTGGTGGCGCAAGACCTGGACGGCATGACAGGCGACGCGCTGCAAGACCACTTCCATGCGCAGGGACTGGGCGGTTTTCTGCCGCGCTGGAGCGACGCGGACCTGGCGACATCGCGAGAGGAAGGCAAGATTCCGAAACTCGAGAACTGGAAAGATCGCCTGGCCAGCGGCGCGGTTGCCCTGGAAGCGCTGATGAATCTGGCTGCGCTGCAGTCGTTCACCACCGACCAGGAAGCGATGGACGCACGCGTGCGCGAGCACCTCGGCTAGCAGCCCGTGGCAAAAGGCGCGTGCCGCCGAGAACGAGAATTGGTGTCGCGAATCGACGCGCGAAGCCGCAGGAAATGCAAGCATTTTCAAGGGTTTGCAACGACGAGTCGTGGCATCAAGGCCGTTCGCAGGCCACGTTCGAGTCTTGCCACGGGCTGCTAGACCCGGCTATTGCAGCGCAATTGCGGCGGCGCCGTGGGCCCTGGGCTTGCGGCGCCTTTTTTGTGCCGCATGCGGGTGCCCGCCATACTTGGCCCAGGAGGGAACCCACGATGCAAAGCTTTCTCGCAATCATGCTGATAACGGCAGGGGCCGTGGCGGCGGGTGCGCAGCCGACGCTCGACGCGCAACTGCAGGCCAACGCGGCGGACGCCCGGCGTGCGATTGCCTTCTGCCGCGACTATGCCCACGGCTGGCTCGCGCACGCCGACCCGGTAAGCGGGCTGCTGCCGCGGCGTCTCGCGGGCGAAAACGACTGGAACGCCCGCGACTGCGCAGCCGACAATTTCCCGTTCCTGCTCTTGACGGCGCGCATCAGTGGCGACCCGTATCTCAATCGTGCGGCGGCCCATATCTTTGCGCAGGAGCAGGCGCTGACGCTTCGGGTGCGCTCGCTGCCGGATACCTTCGACTTCGCCACGCAGGATTTTCTGGAGGCGGAGCTTGACCGTGGCGAGTTGCTCTTTGGCGCGTCGGAATATGCGAAAGATGGCCTGATGCCCGCGGTTGAATGGCTGGGGCCCGGCCCCTACCACGACCGCATGGAAGGGCTGGTGCGCGACATCTGGGCCGAGGCCGGCGGCGTGCCGACGGATAACGTCGAGGTGCACGGCGAGATGCTGCAGACCGGTGCGCGGCTCTATTGGCAAACCGGTGACACAACCTTCCGCGACTGGCCCTTCGCGCTGGCGGAGCGCTACCTCGTCGAGGACGACATGACGCAGTGGGAGGAAATCCGCCTGCGCGACCACGGCTGCGAAATCATCGGCGGACTGTCGGAGGCGTATTACCTGTCGGCGCAAGTGGCACCCGAGCGGCAGGCCGCTTGGCGCGCGCCGTTGCACGCGCTGCTCTACCTGATTCTGGAGAAGGGCGTCTACGACGACGGGATGATGCCCTCGGCCTTTCGCCCGGCGACGGGCCAACAGCACCCCCGTCTGAACGACAACTGGGGCTATGTCTACAACGCGTTTCTGACGGTCGACCTGGTCGACGCGGTGCCGCGCTACCGCGATGCGGTGCGCCATGCGCTGGAGAATTTGGGCGCGTATGTGCCGGCGAAGTGGGAGGGGCAAGGCGGCGCGGATGGCTATGCCGACAGCATCGAAGGCGGGCTGAACCTGCTGAACCGCATACCGGTCGAAGCCGGGTTCGCCTGGGTCGATGCGTCGATGGAGATTCTCTTTGGCATGCAGCGCGACGACGGCATCATCGAGGCGTGGTATGGCGATGGCAACAGTGCGCGCACCGTGCTGATGTATGCCCTGTGGAAGACGCAGGGCGTGCGGGCCGCGCCGTGGCGCAAGGATGTGCGGCTGGGCGCCGTGCGCGAGAACGACCACACGCTGCACCTGACGCTGGGCGCCGACTTCTATTGGACTGGCACGCTGCATTTCGACCGGCCGCGCCACCGGGTGGACAGCAATCTGCCCGACGACTATCCGCGCATCAACCAGTTTCCGGAATGGTTCACCATCGACGCCGCGGCGCAGTATGCGTTGACCATTGGGGGCAAGACGCGGACCATGGCGGGCGCCGAACTGCTGGCGTTGCCCCTCACCCTGGAACCGGGACAGACTGTGCGCCTGGAGGTGCGGGAGGCGGCGGCGCGCCAGGGCGCTTCGAGCAGTTGATACAAGACGTTGTCGGTGAAGGCGGGATCGCGCGTGAGACCGAGGACCGGGTGGCCTGATTGCCGCGGGCACCCCGGTCCGGCGTGACGGGCGAAGACTGACAACCCAGCCCGCCCGCCAGCAGCAGCGCGCATGCGCCCCGGCGGCGCCGCATCAGTCACGGTATGGTTCGGGTTTTTCGGTCGGCACCACTGCGTCCCAGTTGGGTTCGGTTTGCGCCGCGCCTTCGCCGGCGGCCCAGCGGATGGCGTCGGCGATTGACGCGTGGAACATGTCGTTGTCCCACACGTCTTCGCGGTGGCCCAGCGCGTTGTAATAGACGCGGCCTTCGCCATAGCTGCGGCACCAGATCAGCGGATAGTCGGGCACGTCGTACATCCGCTGGCGGCGGCGCTCTTCACCCACTTCGAGCAGGGCCAGCACCCGAATGGCGTCGCGGTTCATATGGCTGAAACGGTACCACTCCTCGAGGTGGGTGAAGCCTTCTTCAAAGGCGGCCATGGTCGGGTGGCCGGGGTCGACGACGTGGATGCTGGCTTCGAACTGGCGGCCGTGCGCCATGAACTGTCCGCCCAGCATCTGGATGTAGGGTGACTCCGTGTAGTCGGGCGTGTGCTTGAAGGTGTCGCTGGCGGAGTGAAAGCCGATGAAGCCGCCGCCCGCTTCGATCCAGCCGAGCAGCGTATCGAGTCCATCTTCCGGCATGGGCGGCATACCGTCGCTGCCGGGTTGGTCGAGGCGGCCGGTGGTGTAGAAGACGACCACGTCGTAGTTGGCGAGGCCCGCCTCGGTGATGTCGCTGGCGTCTTTGGTCTCGTTGATGGTGCCGTTGAGCCGCTCTTCCACAATCGTGCGCATGTGGCGGCCGGCGTGGCTGCTGCCGTCGTCATCGGCGTGGATAACGCTGTGTTCGAAGCCGGATGACTTGGTGAGGAACAGCACCCGGGGGCCGTCTGCTTGCGCGCGTGCGCCGAACGCACCGAGCACCAGTGCGAGGCAGGCGAGCGCCGCCGTGGGGCCGCCCCAGTCTGCCAGCCTATTGGAAGTGGTTTCATAGCGTGGCATATGACGAACTCCTCTGCCGCGGGCGCACGGGCCCGCGATAACGTTTGCCCGCGCTTAGACTGTGCGAACGGCCAACGTTACTTCAAGGTCTCGCGCAAAACGATGCGGGTCCGCTATGGGCAGCACCCACCCAAAATGGAAGCCCGCCGGCCTCGATTGAGACCGGCGGGCGTATGGAACTTAGCGGGTTGCCGTTACTTGCGGCGGCGCAGCGTAGCGGCGCCAGCCAGTGCGGTGAGCGCGGCCAGCGCGGCCAGGCCGAAGCCACCCGCGACCGGCGTACCGGCGGCGATGGTCAGCG
>CAYMLC010000268.1:0-5548 GCA_964390765.1 uncultured Nitrospirales bacterium | reverse complement strand
CCTCTGCAGTGCGGTCCTTATCCGCATGCGACGACGCCCGCAGGTGGGCCAAATCCACATCGAAATCGACGCCGAGCGCCCGGCTGTACACCCGCTCAGGCACATCCACCCCCTTCGCCAGAAACGCATCGAATGCGCGCAGATGGTGTTCGAACGCGCCGCACCCCGCACAGTCGTGCATCTTCCACTCGCCATCTTCACGCACGTAAAAGAACTCGATGCCCTTGAAGGTCTTGAAGTCCTCGTCGTCCTTCTCGCGGAAGTAGGTGTGCACCACCCCCCAGCCGCGCCCGAACAAGGTGAAGGCCTTCTCGCTGTCGACGATGGCGAGGTAGTCGTACGTCGAACGGTCAATGGGCTCGGTGCCACCCTCGAACCACTCGTCGATGTGCTGCTGCGCCAACACCTCCAACTCCTCATGCATCACGCGGTTGTCGTGCATCGACCAGGCCACCCAAGCCCCGAAGGCGGCCAAGATAGCGACGGTGATATAGATGTCCTGGCGTCGGATAATGATGTCCATGACTGCGCGTTCCTCTCGCTTCGGCCCATGCCTACTAGTTGGTTGATGACGATAACTGATTATCGTTTACCTGTCAAGAAAGTGCAATGCCTAGGCGGACGCTCGAATGCCGCGCATCGCCGGGTCCACATTGGCGTGCTGCCCCCCCTTGTGCTAGGCTCCGGGCCACTTTTCTCGATGCCCGGCGGGGCTGGCACACCGCTGCCGGGTGGGGTGTGTAGTCGCTTTACTGGAAACCTGACACATGTTCACCCTCACGCAGGCTCTTCTTGTCGTAGCGGCGGCAGTCGCCGCCATGTTCATCGCCACGCGCCTGGCGCCGCAGGCCTACAAGTGGTATGTCAGCTTCGCGTTCAAGCTGGCCTTCATCACCGCGGCCTTCGTACTCATCTTCCAGCCACAATGGTTCGGGTTCGAACAATCCCTGTTTGGCGACGCCGACCCGGTCGAGGTGTGGAACATTCTGGTTGAGACCACCTCGGCCAACCTCACCACCTTTCTGCTCTGCATTGCGGCCGCCACGGGCGTCAAGCTGCTGGGCATCTTCTCCGGCATCATCCGCTGGCGCCTCTTGCTGCGCGGCCAGGGGCTGCATATCCCCCTGTGGTACATGGCCTACCTCTGGTTTATGGGCCGCTTTGTCGGCCTGTTTCTGCCGGGCACGCTCGGGCTCGATGGCTACCGCCTCATCGAATCGTGGCGCTACACGGGCGAGGGCGTGAAGTGTACGACGGTGGTCGCGGTCGAAAAGCTCATCGGCTTCATCGCGCTGACCTTCCTCGTCTTCCTCACCTTCCCGCTCGGCTACCAGTACTTCGACATCAATACCCCGCTGCTGGCCGCGATCCTGCTCGTACTCGGCACCTTCGTGGCGGTGTTCTTTACGCTGCTGCTCAATCCGCGCGTGATTCAGGTCGGCGCCGCTATCCTGCCGCTGCCCGGTTTCATCAAGCGCACCGTCAACCATCTCGGCCTCGCGGTCACCGCCTACAGCGGCCACAAGTTCACCTTGCTCGCGGCCGTCTTCTTCGGGCTCATGGTGCACGTGGGCACCGCGCTCATGTACTTCTTCACCTTCCTTGGCATCCGCGCCACGGGCGTTACGCTGGCCGACACGCTCTTCGTCAGCCCTCTGCTGATCTACGGCTCGGTGCTCACGCCAACCGTAAGCGGCCTGGGCGTGCGCGAGTTCACGTTCAGCTTCATTCTGGGCGATAAGGCCGGCGGCAGTACCGCCGTGCTGGGCGGGCACCTGGGCCTGTGGAGCGGCGAACTGATTCCGTTCATGCTCAGCCTGCCGTTGCTGCTCTTCGGCACGCGCCCCAGCAAGGCCACCATCGAAGCCGACCTGGCCAAGCTGCGCGAGGAAACGGCCAAGATCGATGAAGAAGTCGACCTGCACCTCACGCCGGAGCAGGTGGGCGGCTACCGCAAAAAGATCTTCGGCACGCTGGCCTGCGGCCTTTTCGGAGGAGCCTTTGCCGGCATCTTCATCGGGCTGTTCGAGAGCGGCTGGCTCAGCTATCGCCTCGCGGGCCTAAGCGAGATGGGCATGTTCACCTGGGCCGTGCCGGTCTATGGCCTCACCTTCGCCGCCGCCGGTATCGGTGTGGCGGCAGGCCTGTGCTTTCTCTTCCTCCTGGCCGACCGCTTCCCGACCTGGCGCGGCGCACTGGCCTGGTGCTGGGCCGGCACCTTCGCCCTGGGCGCGCTCGCCATTGGCCTGTTCCGCTACCGGCGCGATGTGCTCGACGGCATGAACCCCACGGCCAGCCAGGCCGCCATGGTGGCCGGCATCATTCTCGCCTTCACCCTGGTCAGCATGCTCGCCCTCTACTTCAAGGCGCGCTACGCCAGCCGCTTTACCGGCAACCGCCCCATCCCCCTGTTCGGGCTCGGCATTGTCAGCGCCGGCCTGCTCTGGGGCTTTGCCGCACTGCTGGGTTGGGCGCTTACCCCTGCGCCGAAAGGCGGCGACTGGACGCCGCCCGCGCAGGCCGAAGGCCCCAACATTATCTTCATCGGCGTGGACGCGCTGCGCGCCGATTACCTGAAGCGGTGGGACCCGAGCGCCGAGGCAGAGACGCCCCACCTGGACGCCTTCCTCGATGACGCGATCATGTACGAGCGCGGCTTCAGCCAGGCCTCGTGGACCAAGGCGTCGTTCGGCTCTATCTTTACCAGCATGTATCCGGAGTGCCACACGGCCGTGACCAAGGACGCCAGCCTGCCGCCCGACGTGGATACGGTGGCCGAGTTGCTGCAGGCGGGCGGCTACTACACGCAGGGCTACAGCAATAACCCCAATATCTCGAGCGTCGTTGGCTACGACCAGGGCTTCGTCGAATACGTCGACCTCAAGCCCTCACTCTACTTCGGCGCGACCGTGTCGGCCTCGAAGTTGTTCATGTATGAAATTCTGCGTCGCGTGCAGCAGACGCTCGACCGCACGGTCTTGCAGCGGCCGGTCGTCGTGACAGAGTTTTACCAACCGGCCGAAGTGCTGACCGATACCGCCACCGAGTGGATTGCCAGCCGCCCTTCACCCGATACGCCGTTCTATCTGTTCATGCACTACATGGACCCGCACGATCCGTTCATGGACCCCGACTCCCCGCAGGGCGGCTATGCCCGGGTGCGCATGGGCGACCCCGACCCCGACATCTGGCTCGAGCCCATGCGCAACGCGTACATCGGCGAAATCGAACACTGGGACGCGCACCTCGGCCGATTCCTGCAGTGGGTCAAGGACAACGGCTACTACGAAGACGCGCTGATCATATTGACGGCGGACCACGGGGAAGAGTTCTACGACCATGGCGGCTGGTGGCACGGGCGCACCCTCTATCAAGAGCAGACGCATATCCCCTACGCCATCAAGCTGCCCAGTAACGAGCGTGCCGGCGACGTCAACACCCACCGGGTGCGCCATATCGATTTGGCCCCCACCATGCTGCATTTCGCCGGTCTCGAGCCGGGGCCGCTGATGCAGGGGCAGGTACTCTTCGACGAGCAGCTGGGCGACACCAATAAAACAATTGACTACGTCTACGCGGAGAACAACTTGGAAGGCATCGTTCTGCAATCCGTCCGCACCGATTCCTACAACATGATCACGGCGAATGAGGACAACCCGCGCGGCCTGTCCCCCATTGAACTGTACAACATTAGCCGCGACCCCAAGGAACAAGAGAACCTGGCAGACCAGCCCGACGCGGCAACGGTCCAGGAAGAACTGCTCGGCGTGATCGACACCTTCCTGCAGATTTGCGAAGAGGGCGCGGTCGAGCCGGTGAAGCTCGAGTCCATCGACCCGGCTATGCAAGAACAACTCGAGGGGCTGGGTTACCTCTAGCACCAGCGGCGCCCCCTACACATAAAAAAAGCCGCCCGAAGGCGGCGTGGAAGCGAAGGCGCTGAAGTCGAGCGAAGCGCTACTGACCGAGTAGCTGCAACGCCGACTGCGGCAGGATGTTGGTCTGCGCCAATACCGACGTGCCGGCACTGACGAGAATCTGGTTGCGGGTAAAGAGCACGGTCTCCTGCGCGATGTCCGCATCGCGGATGGCACTCTCGCTGGCGGCCGCATTCTCCTCTTGAATCTCGAGCGTGTTAATCGTGAACTCGAGCCGGTTCTGCAACGCGCCCAGGTCACTGCGCTGCAGGTTAATGCTGCGCAGGGCCACATCGATGGTGCTGATCGTCGAGATGGCCAGTGCCGTGTCCGAGATGGTCAATCCGTTCACGCCCAGGTCATTCGTCTTCGCGCCCGCCACCGTCAACTCCAGCGTCTGGCCCGGCTGTGAACCCGCTTGCAGCGTTACCGTCTGCGCGGCGCTGAGCACCAGCAAACCGTTGAACTCGGTGTCCAACGCAATGTCGTCGATCTGCAGCAGTAATTGCTGCACTTCGGCATCCAACGCCGCGCGGTTGTCGTCGTTGTTGGTGCCGTTCGCCGCCTGCACCGCCAGCTCGCGAATACGCTGCAGAATATTGCTCGATTCGCTCAACGCGCCCTCGGTCGTCTGAACCAGACTCACACCGTCTTGCGAGTTGCGAATGGCCACGCGCGCGCCACGCACCTGCGAGCGAAAGCCTTCGGCGATCGCCAGGCCGGCGGCGTCGTCGGCGGCACGGTTGATCCGCAAGCCACTCGACAGACGTTCCAGGGATTTGTTCAGGCTGAGCGTGTTCTGCCGCAGGATGCGGCTGGTGTTCAGGGCGGCAACGTTGGTGTTGATCCTGAGACCCATGACTGACGTCCTCCGTGATGTCGTCGGCCTTTGCGTCCTTGCATCGGCCCGGCGCCCGCCCGCTGGTCGTCAGCGCCTGAGTTCAGTATCGGCCCGTGCGCGGCATTCCTTAACGGCGCCTGCGCGTGCGGCTCAGCGGCCGCTCAGCAACTGCAGCGCCCAGTGGATCAGGTTTACGTTCGCCACCAGCTGTGCGCCCGCAATCAGGGTCAGCACCATGATGATGCGGTTGAACAGCCGCTCATTCACCCGGTGGTGCATCCAGTGGCCCAGCCACGACCCGAGCGGGATGAGCGGAATCAGCACCACACCGAACCACAGTACCGCCGTATCGATCAGGCCAACACCCACATAGAAGGGCAGCTTCGCGAGATTGATAAAGGTAAACGTCCACGCGACCGTACCTACGAAGCGGCTCTTGTCGAGGTCCTGGGCAAACACGTACAAGCTCACAATCGGGCCTGCAGCGTGCGCGATGGTGCTCGTGAAACCCGCGCTCAACCCCGCCGCCACGCCCACCGCGCGGCCCGGCTTGCGCCCGCGCACCCAGGCCAGCGAGCGTTCCTTCGCGGCAATGTAGAGTCCGAAGAGAATCGCTATCACGCCGATGCCGCGCTTGATCGGGTCCTGCCACTGCTCGATGCCCGCCTGACCCACGTACCACCACAACGCCGCACCCAGCACGATGCCGCCGCACGCCGGCACGAAGACCGCCCACACCAGCGGCCACACCTGGTTGCGGCGGTGGTGGTAGATGGCGTTCAGGTCGAGC
>CAYMLC010000267.1:0-5550 GCA_964390765.1 uncultured Nitrospirales bacterium | reverse complement strand
TCCTCGATGTTGTTCACGATGTTGGCGGCGCCCTCAGGAATGTTGGGCGACAGGTGGATGAGCCGCGTCATCTGCGTCTTCACCGTGGCGGCCAGCGCCAGCAGCGCCTTCTCCGGCGCCTTCGGCTCTTCCAGCACTTCGATGCGCGCCACGATATACGGCTCGCGCCGCAGCACCCCCACGCGGCGAAAACGGCGCAGCGCCTGCACCACCGCCTGGGTGCCATCCTCTGCGTTCTGCTGTACCTGCAGCACGCGCGCCACCACGCCCACTTCGTGCAGGGCGTCGGGGCTGCGGTCGTCGCTGCCGGGCTCGCGCTGCGTGGCCAGGGCCAGAAACTTCTTGCCGTTCACCACATCGTTCAGCAGCTTCTGGTCGGCCTCTTCCACCACCTGCAGCGGGGCGACCGTCATCGGAAAGACGACCGCCTGCGTAAGCGGCATCAGCGGCAAGGCTTCTGGCAATCGCTCGACGGCGGGCACAGGCAGTTGTTGGGCGGCGCTGGCGGAATCGTTCATGAATGACACACCTTACAGGGGCCACGACGCGTGGCCGGAAAAAAGCGAATCCCTAACCTTGCAATGGACGTCGCGTGTCGGGTGTTTATTCCGCCACGGCACCGGCGTGGCCGGCGGGGTACACCTCCGGCAGCGTGCGTGTTATGGCGGCTGAATCGTAGTAATGTACCCGAACGTCTGTTACACTCCTTGGCGCAGTGGGCAGGGCATCTTCCGCCTGGCCCGCGCGGCATACGTCCGGAGGTTTCATGCCCAAAAATCGTAGCAAGTTCGAATTCCTTACGCTGCTCTCCTTCCTCACCATCCTGACCCTCCTCGTGAGCAATGCCTTTGTCGGGCGTATCGCGGCGCAGTCTACTGAAGTCGACGTCTATCAGAAGCTCGAGCCCATCGGCATCGTGCTCGACATGATCCAGAAAGAATACGTGCGCGACGCCGATATCGACCAGTTGGTCGAGGGTGCGCTCTCCGGGATGATGGGCTCGCTCGACAAGCACAGTTCGTTCATCACCCGCGAAGACCTGAACATGATGCGCGAAGAGACGCGCGGCGAATTCGAGGGTATCGGCGTCTCGATCAAGCTCGACGAGGACGAGAACCTGATCGTCTTCCAGCCTATCCCCGGTTCACCGGCCGACGAGGCGGGCCTGCAACCCTTCGACCGCATCGTGCAAATCGATGGCGTGAACACGACGGGCATGTCGCTGCGCGAAGCGGCCGAACGCATCCGCGGCCCGCGCGGCGAGCCTGTGACCCTGACGGTGCTGCGCCCGCTGGAAGACGAAGAAGCCGCGCTGTCGGAAGAGCCGGAAGTGCTCGAGTTCGTGGTGAAGCGGGACAAGGTGCCCCTCGAAAGCATCAAGGAAGCGCGCATCTTCCCCGGTGGCATCGGCTATATCCGCATCAGCGACTTCAAGGACAACACGGCCGATGATATCCGCGACAAGCTGGACGATTTTCTGGACGAGGGCATGCGCGCCTTTGTGCTGGACCTGCGCTGGAATCCCGGTGGGCTGTTGACCGCCTCGCAAGAGGTGACCGAGTTGTTCCTGCCGCCCAACCAACTGGTGACCTATACCAAGGGCCGCGGCCAGAACGAGCGCTCCGATTTGAGCGATGCCAACCTGTTGCTGCGCACCGAGGGTACGCCGGCGCTGCCGCTCGATTTTCCGGTGGTGGTGCTGGTCAACGAGGCCACCGCCAGCAGTTCGGAGATTGTGGTGGGCGCGCTGCAGTACTACAAGCGCGCCATCATCGTGGGCGAGAACACGTTCGGCAAGGGCAGCGTGCAGACGATTATCCCGCTGCAGCGGCCGGCCGATACCGCGCTGCGCCTGACCACCGCGCTCTACTACACGCCCGCCGAGGTGACCATCGACGGCAACGGTATCAAGCCCGATGTGGAGGTGCCGCTGAGCTGGGAAGATGAGCGCGCGCTCGGCCGTCAGCTGTACGAGTCCTACGAGGACGACCCGGGCCAGGTGAACGAACAGAACCACGGTCTGTTCCCCCGTGCGACCGAAGCCGCGGATGCCAAGGACGAGGTCGCCGTCGATGTCCAGCTCGAACGTGCCATCGACCTGCTGCGCGAAGACACGACCTGGGAAGCGCTGGTCGACAAGTACCACAAGCCCATCGACGAGACGCAGGTGGCGCTGAAAGACGCCGACGCAGAAGGCAGCGCGGCGGGCAACCTGGCCGAGCAATAGCGCAGCCGGGGTGAATACCGCAGCAACAGAACGCGCGGACGGGCGCGCGGCCGATGCGCTGCGCCCCGTGCGGTTCGAGCGGCATGCCGTGAACACCGCCGATGGCGCTTGCCTCGTGCACTTCGGCGATACGCGGGTACTGTGCACGGCCTCGCTGAGTGAGCGCGTGCCCGGCTGGATGCGCGACAGCGGCCAGGGCTGGGTGACCGCCGAATACGCGATGCTGCCCGGCTCGTCGCGCGAGCGCATCCACCGCGACCACATCCACAAGGGCCGCGCTCATGAAATCAGCCGCTTCATCGGGCGCGTGCTGCGCGCCGTCACCGACCGCAGCGCCATGGGCGAATGCCTGGTCACGGTGGATTGCGATGTCTTGCAGGCCGACGGCGGCACCCGCACCGCGGCCGTGACCGGCGGCTACATCGCCCTGTACGACGCCTTTGCCGCCAGCGTGGCGCGCGGCCTGATCCCGGCCGTGCCGCTGCCGACCACCGGCACCGCCATCAGCGTGGGCATCTGCAACGGCACGCCCGTGCTCGACCTTTGCTACACCGAAGACAGCGCGGCCTCGGTCGACCTGAACGTGGCGATGGACGGCCGGGGCGGCATCATCGAAGTGCAGGGCTGTGCCGAAGGCGCACCCTTCACGCGTGCCGAATTGGACGCCATGCTGGACCTTGCCGTGGCCGGCAACGCGGAACTGGCCCGCTTGCAGCAGGAGGCGCTGGGCCTTGGCTGAGGTGGTGGTGCTGGGTACCGGCAATCGCGACAAGGCGAAAGAGCTGCGCGCGATTCTGGCGGGATTGCCCTACGACATTCGCGGGCTGAAGGAGTTCGACCCGGTGGACGAGCCGGAAGAGACCGGCCAGACCTTCGAAGACAATGCGCTGCTGAAGGCCCGCTACTACGGCGGCCACTTCAACCTGCCCTGCATCGCCGACGACTCCGGTATCGAGGTCGATGCGCTGGGCGGTGCACCGGGTGTCTACTCCGCGCGCTACGCCGGGCCCGGCTGCACCTATGCCGACAACAACGAGAAACTGCTGGACGCGCTGGCCGATTGCCTCTGGCACGAGCGCACCGCCCGCTTCGTCTGCGTGGCGGCTTTCGTAGCGCCCGACGGCACCGAACACGTGCTGCGCGGCACCTGCGAGGGCTACATCGCCGCCGAGCCACTGGGCGACAACGGCTTTGGCTACGACCCCATCTTCGTGCCCTTGAACGAGGAGCGCACCTTCGCCGAGATGAGCGCCGAAGAGAAAGAGGCCATCAGCCACCGCGGCCAGGCGTTCAAGGCCCTGCGCGCCTGGCTGGCCGCGCGCGCGGGATAGCGACGGCCTCGCCGCCTTTCCTGTAGGCTGGGTTGGTGTCTGCCGTTCGATGGCGGGCAGCGCAAGCGGCGTGTGGGGGCGACCAGCACATCCCCAGAACCGGCACACACCACAGCGGCGCCACACGCCGCGCGAAGGAGCATCGGCATGAGCGAGAAGAACCGGCGTATCGTTCTGGCGGCACGGCCCGTGGGCGAGATCAAGGACAGCGATTTCCGCTACGAAGAGGTGGAACCGCAACAGCCGGGCGACGGCGAAGTGCTGTTGCGCAATTGCTATCTGTCGCTCGACCCGGCAATGCGCGGCTGGATGAACGACCGCAAGTCCTATGTGCCGCCGGTGCAGATCGGCGAGGCGATGCGCGGCGGCACGATCAGCCAGGTCGTAGCGTCGAATGCCGAGGGCTTTGCGCCGGGCGACCTCGTACATGCGATGGGCGGCTGGCAGGACTACGCGGTGATCTCGGCAGCCGACAGCGCGCGACTGATGAAGTTGCCTGCGGACACGGGCCTGCCACCCAGCTATTTCCTCAGCGTGCTCGGCATCACGGGGCTGACCGCCTACTTTGGCCTGCTGGATGTGGGCGAACCGAAGGCAGGCGAGACCGTGGTGGTGAGTACGGCCGCCGGCGCGGTGGGTTCGGTGGTCGGGCAGATCGCCAAGCTGAAGGGGTGCCGTGTGGTCGGTACGGCGGGCGACGACGACAAGTGCGCGTGGTGCCGCGATGAACTGGGCTTCGACGCCATGATCAACTACAAGACGGAAGACGCCGGTGCCGCCCTGGACAAACACTGCCCGCAGGGCATCGACATCTATTTCGACAACGTCGGCGGCGAATTGCTCGACCTCTGCCTCGCGCGCATCCGGCGTTTCGGGCGCGTGGTTATCTGTGGCGCGATTACGCAGTACAACAAAACCGCTGCCGCGCCCGGCCCGCAGAACTATCTGCAACTGCTTATCCGCAGTGCGCGCATGCAGGGCTTTATCGTGATCGACTACGCCGACCGGTTCATGGAAGGCGTGATGCAACTCGCACAATGGGTGATGCAGGGGCAGCTCAAGCATCGCGAACACGTGGTCGACGGTCTCGAGAACGCGCCCCGCGCCATTCACATGCTCTTCGACGGCAGCAACCGCGGCAAACTGATGGTGAAGATTGCGGACCCCGAAAGCCGATGACCCGTTGCCGGCCGTGCGGCAAGCGGCCTAGTCTGCTTCCAGCGTGTATACGGCCGGCAGCGTGCGGTAGGCGCCGTTGTAGTCGAGACCGTACCCGACGATGAAATGGTCGTCGAGGTGAAAGCCCGTGAGGTCGGGGTGATGCGGCACGACGCGGCGGGCCGGCTTGTCGAACAGGCAACAGGTGGTCACGCGGGCGGGTGCCTGTTCGCGCAGCCAGGCATGCATGGCGGCAAGCGAACGGCCGGTGTCGACGATGTCTTCCACAATCAGCACGTGGCGGTCGTGCAGCGGCGTGCGGGGCAAACGCTCCAAGCGCACGGTGCCCGTGGAAGCGGTGCCGTTGTAGCTGACGGGGTGCAGGTAGTCGACGCCGATGGCCGGCGGCAGGTGGCGCAACAGGTCGGCGCCAAAGAAGAAAGCGCCCTGCATGACCACCAGCGCGGTGGTGGGTGTGTCGTCCAGCTGCCGGCACAACTCCGACCCCAATTGCGCCACGCGGGCCTGCAACGCCGCCGCGGTGTACAGGGGTTCCGCGCTCAGGCGCACGGCTCGGCCTCGACCTCGGCCAGGCGCTGTGTCTCGCGGCGCACGGCCGCATCAGCAGTCGGGCCATGCCCCACCACCCACACGATGGTGTCGCCCGCGCACAACAGCGGCACCCGGGCGCGTTCGGGGCCCGGCACCCCGCGCCCCTGCAGATAGTCCTTCAGCTTCTGCCGCCCGCCCAGCCCGAGCGGACGCAACCAGTCGCCGGGGCGGCGCGCGCGAATATGCAGCGGCGCGTGCAGGGCGTCTGCGTCGAACACCTGC
>CAYMLC010000266.1:0-5553 GCA_964390765.1 uncultured Nitrospirales bacterium | reverse complement strand
ATGGTGGCCGCCATGACCGCCCTGCTCCACCTGCGCCCCGGCGACCGCGTGCTCGAAATCGGCACCGGCTCCGGCTATCAGGCCGCCATACTCGCCTCGCTGGCACAACGGGTCTTCTCCATCGAGCGGCACGCGGGCCTCGCCCGGGAAGCGCGCCGCGCCCTGCGCCACAGCGGCCACGGCAACGTGATGTTGCGCGTCGGCGATGGCACGCGCGGCTGGCCGGAAGCCGCCCCCTACGACGCCATCATCGTGACCGCCGGCGCCCCGCACGTGCCGGACGCCCTAAAGGAACAACTCGCCCCCGGCGGCCGCCTCGTCCTGCCCACAGGAACCCGCAGCCGCCAGAAGCTCTTGCGCATCACGCGCACCGCCAAGGGTTTTCACGAAGAGCATTTGTTCGATTGCATGTTCGTGCCGCTGGTCGGAGAGCGCGGCTGGCACAGCGAAGAAGGCTGAGGCGCCCGCCCCCGGGCGCCCCCGCGCTGCCGGTCACCCAGCCAGACGATCAGACGTGGCCATTGCCCTTGGCCGCGGCATAGGGCCGCATACCCGCGCGCAACGCTGCTTCCACCGCGTCGTGCACCTGCGTATTCGACCAGCCACACGCCACGGCCTCGCCCACCGCATCGTTCAGGTGCTCGGTCACCATCTCGTGCGCGCGGTCGCGGCAGCGCTCTTCGGCGCCCGGCGCCACCGCAACACCCACCCCGCGCCGCGTCACCACCAGGCCCATCAGCTCGAGGTCGCGGTAGGCCTTCGTCACCGTGTTCGGATTGATATCGAGGATGGCCGACATGTCGCGCACCGACGGTAACGTGTCGCCCGGAACCAGGTGCCCCGCCGCAATGGCAAATTGAACCTGGTTCTCTATCTGCACGTAGACCGCAATCGGACTGCGCACGTTGACCTGAAACTCTACTGCCTGCTTACGCATCTCGCACCACTCCCTGCCTGTACGCGTGGCCTACCGGCCGCGATGAGGGCGCGGTCTTCGGTCAACGCGCAACCGGCCCAACCAGCCCGCTGCACCGCATGCGCTGGCTGGACCTGCGCTTCCTAACGCAATGATAGCAAGAAGTGGCGCCAGTGTCTACTTAACTATGTTTGTCGAATTGTTACTATCCCGATTCACTTGCTCTGGATTCCCCGCCCTCAACGGCAGCGCCCCGGAACTTCGGATGGTTACCCGCGATCACTAGCGTCGCCTCGCCGCGCGCCGCGTGTGCCGCAAAGTGCTCCGCCAGCGCGGGCAGTGTGTCGCGGCGCACCGACTCGTGCCGCTTGGTCAGCTCGAGACACACCGCCGCCAGCCGCGGCCCCAGCACCTCGGCGGCATCGCCCAGCGTGCGCGCCACCCGATAGGGCGACTCGTACACGACCAGCGTATGCGGCAGTTCGGCCTCGGCCGCAAACCAGCGCTGGCGCGGCCCGCTCTTGCGCGGCGGAAAACCCTTGAAGGTAAAGCTGCTCGTGGGCAGACCGGAGGCCAGCAGCGCGGTCGGTGCGGCACTGGCCCCGGGAATCACCTCCACGCGGTGGCCCGCCTCGTGCGCGGCCGCCACCGCGCGATAGCCGGGGTCGCTGATGCCGGGAAAGCCGCCATCGGTGCACAGGGCCACATCGGTGCCGGCCTCCAGTAACCCGGCAATGCGTGCGCCCGCACGGTCTTCATTGTGGTCGTGATAGGCGAAGAGCGTGTCGGGCGCGGGCAGCTCGTGCCGGGTGAACAAGCGCCGCGTCATGCGGGTGTCCTCGCAGGCGAGTGCCGGCGTCTCGCTCAATACGCGCAGCGCGCGCAGGGTAATGTCTTCCAGATTGCCGATGGGGGTCGCGACGATGTAGAGGGTGGCCATGCCGCGCGCTAGGCCGGCTCGATACGCGGGCGGAACACGTCGATTTCACCCGCGTTCATGATCTCTTCCACGCGCGCATACATCGCGTCGTCTTCATAGACACCCACGATCGCACCGCCCGAACCCGCGAACTTCGCGTGCGCCCCCACCTTCCGTGCACGCTCGACCATGTCCACGTTGCGCAGGTCCAGCTTGAAGATGCTGCGGCGCGTATCGAAGTTGGCGTCGAGCAATGGCCCGATCTCGCGGCCCCGCCCGGCAACGATCAGGTCGCGCGCCTCCTGCGCATAGCCCGCAAAGTGGAGCATCGCATCGACCACTTCCGGGTCGTTGCGCAGCCAGCGTTCCCGGATGTTGTTGTGAAACGTCTCGCTGCCCTCGCCCAGGTCACGCCGATAGGCAATGAACAAGGGCGGCAGCAGGCTCGGGTCGATGGGCTCGTAGCGGCCATGCCCGTGCGCCTCCATGTAGGCCTGGTCGAAGTCCATGAACACACAGCCTTCGTAGACCTGGATCACGCGGTCTTGCAGCCCCGCGCCAATGCCCAGCTCGTCGACCTCGACACTCAGAATGAGCGACGGCTGCAACTCCTGCGCAATCTCGACCTCGTAGAACTCCATCAGGCAGCGAAGCGTGGCCGTGACCAGGGCCGACGAACCCGCCATGCCCAGGCGCCGCGGTATGGTGCTGCGATAGCGCAGGCTGAAGTTCTCGTCCGACAGCGCGATGTCGTGCTGCTCGCAGTACTCCACAAATTTTTTCACCGTCGCCTTCATCACACGGATGCCGCCGTAGTAGCCGTTCGAGCGCACATCGTCGAGCAGGTCGCGCAGCGACGCATACTTCGAGCGGTCCTGCAGGCTCGGCACAATCTCGACTTCCGGCGCCTCGTAGAGACTCACCCGGGCGCGGTAGTCGCGGATGATGAAGCTGATGGTCTTGCCGAAGTAGCCATCGGACGGATTGCCGACCAGCCCGGCGCGGGCATATGCGGTTGCTTCACAGGCCATGGTCGTGCGCGCCTATCCTTCGCCGGCCGCCTGGGCAGCTTCGGCGGCGCGGCGGGCCTCCTCCGCGCGCTGCACGGCAATCTCACGGCGGTAGCGTTCTACCGCGCGCAGGTGCTCGCGGTGCGTCTCGCTGAAGGTGTGGGTGCGCCCGTCGGCGTTCGACACGAAGTAACGGTATTCCGTCTCGGCCGGCTGCATCGCGGCGCGCAAACTGGCCACGCCCGGATTCGAAATGGGCCCGGGCGGCAGCCCACGGATGCGGTACGTGTTGTAGGGCGAATCCACTTCCTTGTCGCGGTCCAGCATGCGCTGGCCGTACTTGCCCAGGGCGAACTGCAGCGTCGAGTCCATGCCCAGCAGCATGTTCTCATCCAGCCGGTTGTAGATGACCGACGCCACAATCGGCCGCTCCTCATCGGCACGTGCCTCTTCCTCGATAAGCGATGCAATGGTCACAATCTCGCGCATGTCGTTCTGTTCGGCGCCCGGCACCGTCGCCAGCAGGCGGCCATACTCGAGCTTGAACTGCCCCAGCATACGCTCGACGACTTCGCGCTCGGTCGGGTCGGCGTCGAAGAAATACGTGTTGGGCATCAGAAAGCCTTCGAGCGAGTCGGCTTCGATACCCAGCGAGGCGATCAGGTCGGGGTCGCGCGCTGCTTCGAGAAAGGCCTCGGGGTCGTCGAACTGCTCGGCCATCTGCGCGATGCTCAGCCCCTCGGGAATCGTCACGCGCACCTGGTTGCTGCGCAGTTGGCGCTCGGGTCCTTCGAGCATCGCCTCGAGATACTGCAACGGTGACAGCCCGCGCGGCAGCTGATACACACCGCTCTGAATGTGGCGGTCGCTGCCTTCAAGGCGCATGGCCAGCCGAAAGAAGAGGGGATGCTCGACGAGTCCGCGCTCCACCAGGGCCTCGCCAATCGCCTGGCCGGTGGCGCCGTCCTCCACGGAAAACTGTACGGGCGGACCCGCCACGCCCGGCGCGGTCACGTGGTCGTACACGGTGAACGCGACGATACCCGCGGCGATGCCTACCAGCAGCACGCCCACCCAGGCCAGCAGCACCGCGCTAAACAGGTAGTAATACCAGCGCCAGGCGCCACGGCGCCGGGTCGCTCGGCTGGATTCGGTCGATGACGTCTCGGCGGTCGCTTCGCTCATGGGTGGCCCACTCGTTAATACAGCGTAAGGATAGACCGCTTGCGGCGCCCGGCGCGACCCCCGGTCAATCCGCACCACGCCGCCGCTCGGCCGCGCGCCGGTCGAGCCATGTCTGCAGGATCTGCGCGGCGGCCAACTGGTCTACCTGCGCCTTGCGCTGCTTCGCGCGCTTCGTACCGCCGCGCGGGCCGCCCGCCTGCAGGGTGCGCTGCGCCATGGTCGTGGTAAAGCGCTCGTCGATGGTCTCGAGCGGCACCGCCGTCGCGGCGCGCAGCGCTTCGATGAAGGCCAGCACCTTTTGCGCCTGCGGGCCCGGTTCCCCGTGCTGGTTCAGCGGCAGCCCCACCACGATGCCCACCGCCTCGTGCGTCGCGGCGCACGCGGCCACCGCCTGGGCATCGGCGCGGGCATCGCCCGAAACCGCCAGGGTCTCGCTCGGCGAAGCCAGCAGCTGCATCGGATCGCTCAGCGCGACCCCGGTGCGTGCCTCGCCCACGTCCCACCCCATAATGCGCCCAGCCGTGTCCATGGCGCACAGTGTGCCATGCGCGTGCGCCGCCGCGCAGCGTGGCTAGCGCGCGTGGTCGAACAGCCGGTTGTCCGCGGCCGGCCCGAACCAGCCCACATTCCACTGCCGGTTGCGCCCGCCATAGACATTCTCCTCGGGCGCAAAGCCGAAGCGCTCCGACGTGATATGCCCATCGGCCCAGAGAACGTTGGCGCGGCCATAATGCCGGAAATGCACACTCGGCGAGAGGGGGATGTCGGGATTGCCACGCGGGTGGTTCACGTCGACCGCGAGCGGTGGCTCGACAAAACTGTACTCCGTCAGATAGCCGTCCTGCGGAAGGGCCGCATCCGCGAACATGACCGTCTGCGCGGGGTGCCGGATAAAGGTATCGGCAATGCCACGCCGCACGGCCTGCACGGGGTCTGCTTCAATCGCCAACTGCGAACCCACATACGCCAGGTTATAGCCATAGCCGCCCGCGCCCGACTCGAACGCGTTCGGCACGTCGCCCTGCTCACGAAACTCGAAGAAGACTGGACACGCCTTCACACGCCCGTCGGGCAGATAGTCGAACAGCGGCCCGCTGCGCGGATCGAAGCTGCTGTTCGGGTTGGGCGTGGGCCGCTCACCGTGCCAGCGCAGGCGCCCGCCGAAGTCGTCGGGCGCGGCGCCGGGCAAGGTGAAGTCATAGAGGTCAGCCGCGGCCGGGGCGTAGTGTCCGCTGTGCTCGTTGGCGTACATCGTGTTCGCCAGATAGAGCTGGCGCAGGTTGCTCACGCATTGCATCGACCGCGCACTGCTGCGCGCGCGGCCCAGCGCCGGCAGCAAGAGTGCCGCCAGCACCGCAATAATGCCGATGACCACCAGCAACTCGATGAGGGTGAAGCCGCGGTGCGTCATGGCTGCCCCCTCCGCCGCGCCCTCCGCCGCCGCCACGCAACGGCCAGCGCCAGCGCGGGCGCAGCCAGCACGCCCCAGGGCAGCCCGAGCGAGACCACCTCGAAGCTGAAGC
>CAYMLC010000265.1:0-5557 GCA_964390765.1 uncultured Nitrospirales bacterium | reverse complement strand
CTCCAGAACGCAACGCCGGTGAAGATAACCAGCAACAACAGGGGGGCAACACGCCCGGCAGCGGCCATACTCATCGGGTTCTTCCTCCATCCGCCGGCGGCCAGGCAGGGCGGCCAGCACCTTCCATAGCAGACATGACCGGCGCGGGAGGCGCGGCGTTTCACCGGGTGCAGCGGGCGGGTGGCTCAGTCTTCGGGGCGTTCGCCGGCAGGCGCCATCTTGACGAGGTGCGGCTGGAAACGCGCCACCACATCGACCAGGTCGGCCTGGGCGGCCATCACCTCTTCGATGTCCTTGTATGCCATGGGCGCTTCATCGAGGCCGGCCGACAACAACGTGACGCGGGCCTGCTCCAGCTGTTCCTTCACCTGCGGCCACTTGAAGATCTGCTTGGCCTTCTTGCGGCTCATGCAGCGGCCCGCGCCGTGGGCAGCCGAGCGCAGCGCGTCGCGGTGGCCGCGCCCCCGCACGATGTAGCCGGGCGCGGTCATGCTGCCGGGGATAATGCCCAACTCACCTTCGGCCGCGGGCGTGGCGCCCTTGCGGTGCACGATGAGCTCTTCGCCGTCGTGCTGCTCTTTCCACGCAAAGTTGTGGTGGTTCTCGAGGTCGAGCAGCACGCGCGCGCCCAGGTTCCCGGCGACGTGCCGGTGGATGCACGCGTGGTTGGCGGCGGCGTAGGCGCCCATCAGGTTCATCGCCGCCCAGTATTCCTGGCCGGCTTCGCTGTCGAGGTCGAGCCAGGCCAGGTGGCGGCTGGCCCGGTCGAGCGTGCCGCCCACGCGCTGCTCGGCGACTTGGGCGTAGTGCTGGCACACCGACGCGCCGGTGCCGCGGCTGCCGCTGTGGCTGAGCAGCGCCAGGTAGTCGCCCGGGTCGAGCCCCACCACCTCGTCGCGGATGGTGAGAATGCCGAACTCGACAAAGTGGTTGCCGCTGCCGCTGGTGCCCAGCTGCTTCCAGGCCTTGTCCTTGTGCGCCTGGGTGACCGGCGAGACGGACCAGTCGCGGTCCATGACGGGATGCTGGCGCGGCTGCTTCCAGGCGGCGCCCACACCAAAGCGGGTCTCGGCGTGCAGGGCGCGCTTCAGCCGGTCGGTGCGCTGGAAGACATCGGTATGCGGCAGGTCGAGCACGGTCAGCTTCATGCGGCAGGCGATGTCGACGCCGACGGCGTAGGGAATGACGGCGCCGCGTGTGGCCAGCACACCGCCGATCGGCAGGCCGTAGCCCACGTGCGCATCGGGCATGAGCGCACCACGCACGGCGCTCGGCAGGCGGCAGGCGGTCTGCATCTGGTGTACGGCCTGCACATCGAGGCCGGTGCCCCACTGATACAGCGGCACCTCTTCGGGTAGGGCGTTGTGCGGCATATTCGAAAGCGTACGGGTTGGATAGGTCTCGGCGAGCAGCGCGGCGGCCAACTCGCCAAACTGGGCGTGGTGCGCATGGGCGCGCGGATTGCCTGCGACGTTGCGCAGGGCCTGCTTGATCTTGCTCTTGCCCATGCCCGAATTGGCCGCGCGCTGAAAACAGCGCTTGGCCACCGACAGCGTCTCGCCGCGGGGAATGCCGAGCTTGGCGTAGTCCTGCTCTTTCATAGCGGGCGATGCATACTACCGGTTGGGCGGATGCGCCACGCACGACGCCGCCGCTGCCCATGGCCGCGTTGTAGCAACGGCAGGGAACGTTGTCAATGGCGGCGTTGGGAAGGCGCGGTTGGCCCCAAGCGAAGCGTGGCCTGGCGCGCAATGGGCCGTGACGTGGCACAGCCGCTCCCTGCCCGCTCGCCACGCACAACGCGCCACGCACCACGCACAACTCTCCAGTCAAGCCGCGTCCGGCCCCTCTCCCCCACCACCCGCAGACACCCTACTCCGCGGCGGCCATCGCCTCGAGCGGCTGGCCCGTGGCGGGGTCGATGGCGATGTTCAGGTCTTCGTCGTTCCGCGTATAGATGAAGATGCCGTTGTGCATTTCGTCGACCGTTTGCGGACCTTCTTCCACCGTCACCGTCGGGTCGGGGTTATAGGCATTGAAGGCGCTGTTGTCGTAATACGACACGCATTCGATGACCGTACCCTTCGGATACTGCACCGTCATCGGCGGATACATGTAGAGCAGCTGCCAGTCGAAATTGTAGTTCGGCAGCGTCATCATCACCTCCGAACGCCCGTCGGGGTAATTGGCGGTAAATGTCATGTCACGGCCGCGCAGGTGCATGTGCGAGAAGAGGGCGACACCCGTCACGTCGTAGGGCAGCTTATACGTATCGCGCACCTCATGCTTGCGCGCGCCGGGCGGAATCTCGATGTCGCCTTCCATAATCCTGTAGTAGAGACGCTTGCGCACGGTGTCCTTGGCGTAGCGCAGGCCCACCGAGATCTGGTCCTGCTCCACCTTGCCGGTCGTCACATAGTGAATCTGAATGGCGAGGCGCGCACCCTTGGGCACGAAGAAGGCGTGGCCCTCGGGCGCGACCCCCGGCATGCCGCCCGGCACGAGGCCATAGAGAAAGTTCTCGCTCTGGTCGAACTGGAAGTTGCCCGGTGTCCACACGAGGTTCGCGTGGTGCACCACACGCGGATTGCCGGGCTTGATCTCGATGGCCTCGATCCAGGTGTCCGCCGGAAACTCGTAGGGGAAGAACACATACTTGTACGGCACAAAGCCCGTGGCCGGCAGCACCATCGGCGCCTTCGCCTGAATGGTGAGGTCGGGCTCGATGGTCCAGTCGCTGTCCGGCGGCTCGGGCATGGGCGTGGCGTTTTCCAGGTTGCCCGGCTTCCGCCCAAAGTTCACCCACTGCAGGATGCGCTTCTTCTCGAGGTCGGTCAGGCTGCGGTCGTTCGCCCAATCGCCGAAATCCTCGTGCGCATACCACGGCGGCATGCGCTCTTCGTGCACCACCTCGGCAATCATGTCGGCCCGGCCCGACGCGCGCTCGAAGGTGTCCAGCGCCATGCCGCTCACGCCGTCGGCATTGTGGCAGGGCATGCAGCTGCGCGCGAAGATGGGCGCGATGTCTTCGGCCCACGTAACATCGCGTTCGGGTTCGGGCACATCGAAGATGGTCAGGGCGCAGCCTTCCGGCGTGGTCTCGGGCACACTGACTTCCTCACCCGCCAGCACCTCGTCCAGCGCCTCGCGCAGGTCGTGGCGGCTCGGCAGCGGACGCGCCCCGCCCAGGCGGTACTGGTCGTCGACCCGGCCGCGGTAGCGCAGCACGCGGTCGGCGTCGTACAGCAGAATCTCAGGCGAGCGGGTGATGCCCAGTTCCTGCGCCGTCTCGCCGGTCATGTCCTTCAGCATCGTGAAGGGCACAGCGTACTCCAGCGCGTGCCAGGCCACATCGCGGATGGTCTCGTCGGGCCCGATGTTGACCGCCGCAAAGGTCACGTCTTCGTAGTCCGCGTCCATCTCCACCAGCTTGGGCAGGTAGCGCTTGGCCAGCGGGCAGGTGTTCGTCATGAAGGCCAGCACATAGGCTTTCGCCTCGGGCAGTTCAGACAACTCGCGCGGCAGATAGCGGATATCCTTGAATGTGACGTCGGGCACAGTCTCGCCGACTTCGACCGCGGCTGCGGGCAGCGCGGTCATGCTCATGAGTCCGGCGAGCAGCAGGGCGCCAAATCGGTACATTGCGTGGGTCCTCCGTACGGCGGGCTTGCGAGTGCCAGCGCGCGTTGTGGCGCGGACTGTATCGCAGGGCCCGCAATAGGTTCAACCTATTTCGGCCTCGGTACATTTACACTATGCGCAGTGCCGCCACCGCTGCAACTGCACGCGACACCACCCATCCGCCCCGGGCTGTGGCGGCGCATCGGGCCGCCGCCACGCGCATCGCGACTGTGGTCCGGACCCGGGCACCCTGCGCTTCCGCACGCGAACCGGGTCCGCTGGTTGACTCGGCGCGGCGCGGCCACGTAGAACGCGTGCCCCGCGGGCGCAGGCTGCGGGCCGAGTCGCATTGAAGGAGACGCACGCGTGACGACACGCATCGAAGTAGGGGCGGCGGCGGACCTGCCGCCGGGCCAGACTTGCGTGGTGCAGGGCGGCCGCGAGGCCATTGCGGTGTTCAATGTGGACGGCGCCTACTACGCGTGCAGCGATGCCTGCCCGCATGCGGGCGGTCCGCTGCACCAGGGCTTCGTGAAAGACGCCGCGGTGCACTGCCCGTGGCATGGCTGGACCTTTGACCTGGCGCCGCGCCCGGATGCGCCGCCGGACGGGCTGCATCGCTATCGCGTGGTGCACGTTGGTGTAACCCTTTACGTGGAAGTGGAAGACTGAACCATGAACATTGTCGAGATGTGGAACTCACCCTTTCTGCACAACGCGCAGATCGCCAATGCGGTGACCGGCTTTGCAACGGTGCTGGCCGGGCTGGTGCCCCTGGCGCTGTGTTTGGTGACCCGCATGCATCCGCCGCGCTGGATGTTTGTGTATCTGTGCATCTTCATTACGGGCGTGCCGACCGTGGGCTTTCACGCGTTTGAACAGAGCGCGGCGTGGGCATCGTGGGACGTTGGCACCAATATTCTGCTGGCCTACTCGATGCAACTGGCGGCCTGCTACGACTTCCGTGGCCCGGAATTCCGGCGCTGGTTCATTCCTACGATGACGGTGCTGAACGCGTGCGCATGGGTCTACCTGGCGCTGCGGGGCGCGGGCTATACGGAAAAGTTCTATCTCATCAGCATCGGCGACAATGTGCATTTCACCATTTCCGAGATCGTCCTGATTACGAACTCGTGGGTGGTGGCCTTCTTCTTCTTCCGCCACTGGCGCGACCTGCCCCGCCACTCGCGCCCGCTGATCGCCATGGTCATCTTCATGTTCTTTATCGGCATGCTGCTGGCCAGCGCCTCGAACGGCACCATCAGCTATCGCGTGGTGGCGTGGCACGCGCTCTGGCACATCTGGGGCGCCTTCGCGTTACTCACCCTCTGGCTCTTCAATTTCGTGCGGTTTCATGTGCCCGATGGGT
The DNA here is from genome assembly GCA_964390765.1 of uncultured Nitrospirales bacterium. Lineage (GTDB taxonomy): Bacteria > Hydrogenedentota > Hydrogenedentia > Hydrogenedentales > JAGMZX01 > CAYMLC01. The sequence continues at coordinate 567 of CAYMLC010000265.1, read as the reverse complement.
ACGTGAAGCAGGGAGAACGGCATGCTGGTGCATAGTGTCTACTTCTGGTTGAAGCCGGATTTGAGCGAGGGCGAGCGTGCGGCGTTCCGCTTGGGCCTCGAGTCGCTGGCCGGTATCGAAGGGGCGGCAGCCGTCTACATCGGCACGCCGGCCGCCACGGCGGAGCGCCCGGTGGTCGAGCGCAGCTATGACTACGGCCTGACCGTGGTCGTGCCCGACGTGGCGGCGCACGACGCCTACCAGTCCGACCCCGCGCATCAGGCCTTTGTCGAGCGGTTCAAGCCCTGCTGGACGCGCATCATGGTGACCGATTTCGACTGAGGCACGCGCCCGCGCGTTGCACTGCCGCACCGGCGCCCGCTATCGTCTGCGCCTTTCCCCCAACGGTTCACGCGGGCCGTGAACCCTTCCGGGCACGAGGACAGCCATGCATCCCTTTCGCAACCATACCTGCGGCGCCTTGCGCGCCGAGCATGTCGGCCAGACCGTGCGCCTTTCCGGCTGGGTCCACCGCAAGCGCGACCACGGCGGCGTGATCTTCATCGACCTGCGCGACCACTACGGACT
>CAYMLC010000264.1:0-5570 GCA_964390765.1 uncultured Nitrospirales bacterium | reverse complement strand
AGGTCGCGCGACTCGATTTCGCGCAGCGCTTTCTGAATGCCGCTGTCGTCCACGAACACGATGTCGTCGAAGGTAAACATGAGCCGCGCGATTTCGTCGGCCAGTTCCGGGTCGCGCTCTTCGAGCTCGGCCATTATGGTCTTTTCGGTCGTGCGTTCCACGCGGTTCAGAATCTCCGCCACGTCCTTCACGCCGCCCGCAAAGGTGAAGCCCTGTGTGAAGACCGAGGCCATCTTGCGTTCGAGTACGCGCTCGACCTCGCGCACGATTTCGGGTGGCGTACGGTCCATGGTCGCGATGCGCATAATCACGTCGCTCTGCGTATCCTGCGGCAACGAAGACAAGACCAGTGCGCTGACCGGCGGATCGACGTGCGCCAGAATCAGCGCAATCGTCTGCGGATGCTCTTCTTGAATGAAGCTCGAAATCTGGGTCGGGTCGGCCTTCTTCAAGAATTGAAAGGGCACTTCCGTCAGGCTGCTCTGCAGCTTGCCCAGAATCTCGATGGCGCGCTCTGCGCCAAAGCTGGACTCCAGTACGTCCTTGGCGTAATCGATGCCGCCGGTGGTCACGTACTGCCGCGCCACCGCCATCGAGTGGAACTCGTCCAGCACCTTCGCCTTCACCTCGGGCTCGATCGGCCCCAGTCCCGAGATCTCGAGCGTCAGGCTTTCAATCTCTTCTTCCGAGAGGTGGCCCAGTACGCGCCCGGCGCGCTCCGGTCCCAGGCATGTCAACAAAATCGCGGCTTTCTGGCGGCCGGAGAGTTCGTTGAAATCCAGCTTGCGATGACGTGAGGCCGTGGCGCTAATCCTCTTGCTGCGTCATCAAGGTGCGCAGCAGGTTCGACATGAGTTCCGCTTCTTCCTCGGCCAGGCGTTCCACCTCGGCCTGCACGTGCTGGCGGCGCACGCTTTCCGGCTCGGGCTTCTCCTCGGGAATCGGCTCGGGTTCGGCCTCTTCCTCCGGTATCTCCACGGTCTGCCTCAGGAAACGCCGCGCGAACCAGAACAACACGATGATGCCAAGCAACTGCGCGGCGTACAAGGCCGTCTGCGTATAGAAGGCCCGTGTCTCGGCCGCCTGCATCTGCGCCACCGTGGCCGCCGCACCTGGCAGGCCCTCAATCTCAAACGGAAAATCGTGAATGCTGACCTCCGTCGCCTCGCGCGCCTCGCCCACGCCCGCCCGCGCCAGGTCGGTAAACAGTGCGCGGTCGTCGTCACTCAGGCCCAGATAGGTGCGCTGTGCGTCAGCATCTTCGGTGGTTTCGTAATCGCCCTCCACAATCATGGTCACCGCATACTTGATCACATCGCCCGGACGCGACGTGGTCATGGTGCGTGTCTGCGAAGGCTCGTAGTTGATGATCTCTTCGTTCTCGGTCTCGCTGCTCACCGTGCCGCCGTCCTGCGCCAGGCCTTCGGGGATATTCGCCAGCGCACCCGGCGCACCTTCGGGCGGACGCTCGGTCGTGGTCGTGCTCAACTCGCGCACATAGGTGCTCAGCTCGGTCCCTTCGCTGGTCACCGTCTCTTCGACTTCTTTCTCGTCGAAGTCTACCTGTGCACTGACCCGCACAATGCCGCGCTTGCCCATCTGTTGCAGGCTCTGTTCAAGCCGCTGCTCCCGCATACGCTCGAGTTCGGCGATGTACTCGAGCTTGCTGTTCGCCATGCTCGCAAAGGCGTCGTCGCCCGGGTCGTGAATCACCTGGCCATCGGTGGTGATAATCGTCACGTTCTGCTGGCTCAGGTTCGGGCCGCCCGCGCGCGCGATCATGTTCACGACCGCCTTGGCTTCGCGGTCGCTCGGCATGCGCGTGACCTGCAGCGTCACCGCGGCTTCAGACGGGCGCTGCTCGCTGGCGAACAATTCGTCCTTCGCCTCGCGAATCAGCACGTTCGAGAACTCGACGAAATCCAGGTTGTTCAACAGCATCTGCAGCTCGCCCTGAATCGCGCGCTGATAGGTGATGTTCTGCTGAAACTGGTTCGACGTCACGTCGGTCTGCGCAAACAACTCGAACCCGGGGTCCGTCGTGCGGCCCACCGGCAGGTTGTTCTCCGCCAGCACCAACTGCAAATCGCTGCGTTGCGCCGCCGGCACCATCACGGTCGTGTTGTTGTCGGTCACGCGGTAAGCCACGCCCTGTGCCTCGAGGGTATCGACGATTTGCGTCATCTCCGCCGGCTCTACGCCGCGGCTCAAGGTCACGAACTGCGGGCGGCTGTTGGTGTAGACCACAAAGGCGATGAAGGCAACGGCCGCCACACCCGCCAGCACAATGTTGATGCGTGCGCTGACGGAAAGCTGCTGCCAGGCCTCGGCCAGACCCGCGTACAGGTTGCGCAGAAATTCCATGTTCGCTTCCTCGCCGTCGCGCGGCATCGCTCGCCCGGCCCCGCCAGCCTGCTCGCCGGCCGGGCCGCACTACTTCTGCTCTCGCGCCTTGCTATACGACTCGGAAAGCGCCGCACACCGCGCCCCGCTGCGCTGGCATGCCGCACCCTAAACCGGCGCCACATGTGGCACCAGCCCCTTTCCAGCGCGCCCAACGCTGGAAACTGTGCGATTCAATTCTGACCTCCGCGCTGCACGCCATGCCGCACCACAAGGGCCAACGGTCTGCGTGCCTGCACCGCCACCTGCTCCGTGCGGCGCTGCCCACGTGGCCGGGGCCCTGAATCCCGGCTGCCTGGCGTGGCCGCTATCGTCTTACCCCGCGCTACGCGTGGGGGAGAACGCGTTTTCCGCGCGCGAACGCGCTACAACTGCATGCGCATGATTTCTTCATACGCTGTCATCACCCGGCCGCGTACGGTCATCATCGTCTGAAAGGCCAGGTCCGCCCGCTCCACCGCCACCAGTGCTTCGCTCACGTCGTTAATCTCGCCCGCTACCAGGCGCCGCACCGTGTCGTCTGCCTGGTCGCGCAACTCCTCCACCTCGCTGATCGCATCGCGCAGCATCTCCTGGAAATTGCCGCCCTGCACCTCGCGCGCTGGGGTGCGCGCGGGACGCATCGTGGTGGCTTCCACGTTCGTGATGCGCGAGGCTACGTCTATGGGGCGAATCGGTTCCGACATGGCGTTCTAAGGTCTGGACCCTTATCTCTTGACAGTTATGTTGTAACGCTAACCGTCGAGCAGTTGCAATGCCCGCTGGCTCATGGCGCTGCCCGAAGCCAGCACCGCGATATTCGCTTCGTAGGCGCGCTGCGCCGAAATCAGGTCCACCATCTCCGCCGCCATCGTCACGTTGGGATACGACACGAAACCGTCCGCGTTGGCGTCCGGATGGTCGGGCTGGTACACCTCGCGCAACGGCGAGTTGTCTGTCGTCATACCCTTGACCCGCACACCCATGCGGTCCTCGCGCGCGCCCGGTCCAAACATCTGGCCCTCGAAGACGGCCAACTGCCGGCGGAAGGGGCCGCCATCGGGCGTGCGCGTGGTGAAGGCATTGGCCATGTTATTCGCGATGACGTTCATCCGCGTGCGCTGGGCGCGCAGGCCACTCACCGCAATCTGCCGTGCCGATATCTGCTGAAAGTCCATGATGCCTTACCCCGACTAGCGGCTCAGCGACTGCAGCATCTGGCTGCGTTGCTGGAACCGGCTGCGCAACAAGGCCGCATACGTATTGAAGCGGCCAGTGTTCCGGCTGAGGTTCGCGAGTTGCTCATCGACATCGACCTTATTGTAGTCATTCTTTGACATGCCTGCAACTCGGTCAGTTTTCGTAGTTTGCGTGCCATGCGCGAGGTGCGATCTCGAAGTCGTGCGGAGGTCGACGCGATCGCGACCCGCGACCATGGCGCGCAAGGTAGAGTCGAAGTCCATTTCGCTGGGGGTGAAGAACGGCGTGTCCGCGTTGGCGATGTTGTTGGCGAGCACGCGGTGGTTCAGGGCGGCCACACGCATACCCGAGGCCAGTAGGTTCTCGATGCCAACACCCGCATACGGCGGCATAACGGCGCTTCCTCCACACAGGGGAAATCCCCATCTACCGCCAGGCGTGAAGCAATGCCTGTGCCAGATGCATAGGTGCTGCTGTGGCGGGACTTATGCCAGCCGCCACCCCAACCTGCGGCAAGCCCGACCCAGCAAGCGGCAGCTTTTTCCCGCCGCGCCCGCGCGCCCACCAGCCTGCTCCTTGCCGACGAGCCCTCGCGCGCTCTAGCCTAGGGAGCGCGCGCAGCAATGGTTGCGCTTCCTGCTACCGCAGGAATGACGAGCGAAGTGGCGCGTGTGGCGGGTACGCCCTCGGGCGCATGTGCCCGCTTAATAGAGCCAAGAGCCAGAGCGAAAGTAAGAGCAAGAGCCAAGAGCAGGACACCAACCCATGGACCACCTGGTACCCCGCCCCCGGCGCAACCGGCGCACCGTCGCGGTGCGCGAACTGGTACGCGAGACCACGCTGACGCCGAGCGACCTTATCTGGCCACTCTTCGTAACCGAGGGCGAACGCACACGCGTACCCGTGCAGGCGATGCCGGGGGTCGACCGGCTGAGCCTCGACTATCTGGTCGAGGCCGCACACGAGGCACACGGCCTTGGCATACCGGCGGTCGCCCTGTTTCCGGTGGTACCTGAAGAACGCAAGGACCCCACCGCCAGCGAGTCGCGCAACCCGAACGGGCTGTTGCAGCGCGCCATCGGCGTGTTGAAGGAGGCGGTGCCGGACTTGCTGGTCATCACCGATGTGGCGATGGACCCCTACTCGAGCGATGGGCACGACGGCCTGGTGCGCGACGGCGAAATCGTGAACGACGAGAGCCTCTCTATCCTGGCGGAGATGGCCCTGGCCCAGGCGCGCGCCGGGGCGGATATGGTCGCGCCTTCGGACATGATGGATGGGCGCGTGCGGGCGCTGCGCGACGTGCTCGACGAGAATGGCTATACGGGCGTGGGCATCCTGTCGTACACGGCCAAGTATGCCAGCGCTTTCTATGGTCCCTTTCGCGAGGCGCTCGACTCTGCGCCGAAGCATGGCGACAAGAAGACCTATCAGATGGACCCGGCCAATGCGCGCGAGGCGGTGCGCGAAGCGCTGCTGGACGTGGCGGAAGGCGCCGACATCGTGATGGTCAAGCCGGGCATGCCCTACCTCGATGTAATTGCGCGCGTGCGCGAAGCGGTCACGGTGCCCGTAGCGGCGTATCAGGTCTCCGGTGAATACGCGATGATCATGGCCGCCGGCGGCCACGGTTGGCTCGATACGGACGCGTGCATGCTCGAGAGCCTCACCGCGTTCAAGCGCGCAGGCGCCGACATGGTGCTCACCTACTTCGCGGTGCGCGCCGCACAGGCGCTGCACGGGTAGCGCGTGGGGCAGGCGGGCTAGTCCGCGCCCTGCACCGCCACGCCCGCTTCGCGGTACTCACGCAATTTGTTGCGCAGCGTGCGCACGCTGATGCCCAGCAGCTCTGCGGCGCGCGTGCGATTCTGCCCGCAGTGCTCGAGCGTCTGCAGGATGAGTTCGCGCTCCATCTCGGCCACGGTCGTACCGGGCCGCAGGCCGGGCGTACCCCCGGCCACGCCCGCCAACTGAAACGCTTCCGGTCC
>CAYMLC010000263.1:2102-5582 GCA_964390765.1 uncultured Nitrospirales bacterium | reverse complement strand
TTGTTCGCGGCGCTGCTGGCCCGCACGGAGCGCCCCATTTACTTTCAGTCCATCCCGCGTCTGCCGCGCGGGGCCGGGGTGCGCTTTGTGCCGCAGGGCTACGTGTGGCGTGCCGTGCGGCCGGGCGAACCCCAGCCCGAGGCGTTCATGCCGGATTACTCGTTCAGCTGGACGAATGCAGATGGGCAAAGCCACGACTCGTACAACGTGCACCTGATGCAGTACGAAGAACAGATGGCGCGGGCGGCGGTGGCGCTGCACCGCGGCGAAACGCAGCGCGCGACTGAACACCTCGAGCGCGCAACATCGATCGCGGCGCTGGCCGACGCGGCGCCCTTCTTTAACAACGCCGGGGTGTTGCTCGCGCGGTACGGGCACGATGAAAAAGCACGCGCCTACTTCGAAGAAGCGCTGCGGCTGGACCCCGATTCCGAGCCGGCCGCGCGCAACCTGCAGCGCGTGGAACGGCGAATCTGACCACGTCAAGAAGCGATGCGAATCATGTGCCTTCAGCCGGTCATTTCATTGCGCCCCAGATTGTGATTGCCTTCACGTCCACTCCCACCTCAAAGCACAGGCGAGGCCCAGCACTACATCCGAACGCGCGCGTGAGACCCGGTTGCTCGTCTCGACCTAGATTTGCTTTACCGCCGGCCCAGGGCACACGCACACGTTGCCAACTGGTTGAGTGCCCACAGGAAAGCCGTTAAGGTCGGGGCCACCGCCGGTCGGCGCAGTCAGCAGCACGTGCGCGCCGCGTGCGATCGGCGGCCAGGCCAGCGCCTGAATCGGTGTCGGCGTGCCGACTTGGCGCAGAAACCAACCGGCGACGATTGGGTCGAAAGGTCGGAGCGAGAGCGGCCGGTGAGCCATGGCAGCGCGCGCGGAAGGTGGCGCGACCCAAAAGCGTTATGGGGGGTACAATGCAGCACACTTTTTTACACACACGACACCCGTCCGAACACAAGCCACACCCGCGCGGCGGCTTTACACTCATCGAATTGCTGGTGGTCATTGCGATCATCGGGCTGTTGGCCGCCATTCTGTTGCCCGCGCTCGCGCGTGCACGCGAGGCGGCGCGACGCTCCAGTTGCGCCAACAACCTAAAGCAGTTCGCGCTTGTCTTTAAAATGTACGCGAACGAAAGCAACGGCGAATGGCCCCCACTCGCGCCCTATGGCAGCGTGCGCGAGCAGGACAACCTGTCCACCCCGCTGTTTGCTGCTCCGCAGGCACGCACGGTCTATCCCGAATACCTGACCGACCGGGCCATTGCGCAATGCCCCAGCGATTCCGGTGCCGACCCCGGTTGGCGCAGTGTCTTGCAACGGGTGCCCGACGATGGTGACTTCCGCATTTGGCAATCCAACGCAACGGCCGCCGGCGACGGCACCTCCCTCGACTACTTTCTGACGGCGGAATTGGGCCGGTCCTATATTTATAAGGGATACGTACAGACCTCGGTACCCGAGTTCTACGGCGTGTGGTCGGCCACCACCATGAGCCCCAGTCTCGAGCGGGCCGAGATCCTCGACGTCGGTACGGTCACCGTCAAAGACTACTCCGGCGACCTGGACCTGGTGGGCTTTGAGAAATGGCCGCCCTGGGTACCCGAACCGCCTGCGGCCACGGGTTCCGCGGGTGCCGACACCGTCTACAAGCTGCGCGAAGGCATCGAGCGCTTTATCATTACGAACATCAACGACCCAGCGGTCAGCGCGCAGGCGGCCAGCAGCGTGGCCGTGATGTGGGATACGTTCGGCAGCAGCGAATTCGGCGACAACGATGCCGGCACGGTGGTCTTCAACCATGTGCCCGGCGGCGCCAACGTGCTGTATCTGGATGGGCATGTGGAGTTTCTGCGCTACCCGGGCCGCTTCCCCGTGGATGGCGACCCCGAAGTCGTGAAGGAAACCAGCCACTACGGCCTGGGCTAGGGGCACCGCGCTAGCGTGGACCCAGCGCGCCCCCTTCGTAGAGCGCCAGTGCAGCCGCGGTTATCGCCGCCACTTCGGTACGCAGGGTGTGCGCTCCCAGCGAAATCGCCACCGCGCCGCGCTCGTCCGCCCACGCATATTCCGCGGGCGTGAAGTCGCCTTCGGGCCCCACCAGCAGGTTGACGGCATTTGCGCCGGCGTGCGCTGTGCTCAGCGGCACGTGCGGTTCCCCCTGCCGCGCGAGCAGCACCGGCCCGCCTTCGGGCCAGGCTTCAGCCAAGGCGCCGGCCGCCTGCACCTCCGGCACCCGGCTGCGTCCGCACTGCTTGCAACTCTCAATGGCCCAGCGCACCCACTTCTCGCTTTGCGTGGCGGGCTTGCCCGAGCGCTCAGCGGTGAAGAAGGTAAACGCCTGCACGCCCAGCGCGGTGCCCTGCACAATAATCTGCTCCACGGCCGCCGGACGCTGCGGCATGCCCACCACCAGGTGCACGCGGAACGCCGCGGGCGCGGTCTGCGCGAAGGCCGATACCGCGACGCTCACGCGCGTCCTGTCCACGCTGGCCACCTGGCCCTTCCACTCGCCCCCCTGCCCGTCAAACAGCGCCACCGCATCACCCGTGCGCACCCGAACCACGCGCGCGGCGTGGTGCGCTTCCTCCTCGGGCAGCGCCACTTCGCCCGTGCGCGCGGTGTCCGCCGGCACCAGAAATCTATGCAGATGCGCCATGCGCCAAGTGTAGCGCGCGTGACCCGGCGACGCCGAAACGTAGTCCGCGAACGCTGCAACTGGCCTGCTTCATGAAGGCATGGTTTACCAGCACTTTTTTTAGTGTGTTACTCGTTCGAAACGGGCTTCCAGGCATTGATGGCCCGCGCTTTCTGCGGGACAATTCGATAGCCGCAATCGGTGCGGCGCATGTGGAGGACCTGGTCATGGAGCGGAAGTGGACAATTGGCCGTCAGTTGGCGGCGGGCTTTGGACTCGTGCTCGTCTTGCTTACCGTGCTGGCTGCGTGGAGCCTGTACGGTGTCAATGACATCGTGGGCAACGCAAGCGAAGTCATCGCGGGCAACGCATTGCGCGCAGAGATGGTGCAGCGTGAAGTCGACCATCTGAATTGGGCCGGCGAAGTCAACCGCCTGCTCAACGACAAATCGGTGCAGGAACTCACGGTAGAGACCGACCCGCGCGCCTGCGCCTTCGGCAAGTGGTACTACGGCGAAGGACGGCAGACCGCCGAGCGACTGGTGCCGGAACTGTCGCCGGTGCTGGCGCGGCTCGAAGAACCGCACAGTGTGCTGCATGCGTCGGCCAAAGAGATTGCGGCGGTATTCGTGCAGCCACATCCCGGTCTCGCCACGACACTGGCGGCCCGCCTGAACGACCACATGGCCTGGACGCAGCAGGTGGCCGACGGCCTGCTCGCGGTCAGCATGGGCAGAACAGAGGCGGGCGCAAACTTCAGCCTGGGCGTGCAGGTCGACCCGTCGCGTTGTGCGTTCGGCAACTATCTGGCCAGCGCCGAGGCCCGGCACGTTG
>CAYMLC010000263.1:0-2092 GCA_964390765.1 uncultured Nitrospirales bacterium | reverse complement strand
GGACGAGTTCCCCGCTTTTGCCGAGATGGTCGCCAAGGTGGAGGGGCCCCACCGCGCCCTGCACACGAGCGCCAGGCGCATCGAGGAATTGATCGCCGCTGGCGATGTGGCGCAAGCGCAGCAGGTGTACAGGGAAGAGACCCTGACAGCGCTGGATGCGGTGCGCACGGCGTTCGATGCAGCTATCGAAGCAGAAGAGGCGCTCGGCGCGCAGGCCGAACGCGCCAGAGAAATCTTCAGCGAGCAGACCGAGGCGCACCTGGCTGCGGTTCAGGCCGGTCTGCGCGCGGTGGTCGAGACCACCGAAGAACACATCATGACCGACGCAGCGATGCTCGCATCGGCCACGTGGACGCGGAACATTGTCTTGCTGCTGGCGGCGGGCGCCATTGCGTGCGGCATCGCTGCGGCCTTTCTCATCGCCCGCCTTATCATTCGTGCGCTCCAGCAGGTCATTGCGGGCCTGAGCAGCGGCGCGCAACAGGTAACGCAGGCGGCCGAGCAGACGTCGGCTTCGAGCCAGGAGATCGCGTCGGGCGCGAGCGAACAGGCCAGCAGCCTTGAAGAGACCTCGGCCTCGCTCGAAGAGATGGCCAGCATGACGCGCCAGAACGCGCAAAACGCCGACGCGGCCAGCGACTCGGCCCAGCAGGTGAAGGCCGCCACCGAGCACGCCCAGGGCGCAACGAGTGAACTGAGCACCGCCATCTCGCGCATCAAGCAGAGCTCCGACGAGACGGGCCGCATTCTGAAGACCATCGACGAGATCGCCTTTCAGACGAATCTGCTGGCCCTGAATGCAGCGGTCGAAGCCGCGCGTGCCGGCGAGGCGGGCAAGGGCTTCGCCGTGGTCGCAGAAGAAGTGCGCAGTCTGGCCCAACGCAGCGCCGAAGCGGCAAAGAATACCGAGACCCTTATCGCGGGCGCGCGTGAGAACGCAGATGCCGGTGTGGCCGCGACCGAGCGTGTGGCCGAGGTGCTGACCCAGATTTCAGAAGGCATCGCGAATCTGGCCGGCGTGGCGGGTGAAGTCTCGGCGGCCAGCCGCGAGCAGGCGCAGGGCATCGAGCAGGTGAACAAGGCGATTGCCCAGATGGACCAGGTGACCCAGAACAACGCCAGCGCCTCGGAAGAGGCGGCGGCCGCGAGTGAAGAGCTTTCCTCGCAGGCGGCCGAGCTGCAGGAGATCGTGCGCGACCTGGCGTCTCTGTCGGGCGTGACGCTTACGCAGCGCCCGGAGAAACGCGCGGGTCTGGCCCATGCGGACAAGGTGCATGCCTTGCCGGCACGGTCTGCGCACGAGCGCAGCGCCCTGCCGCACCATCGAGAAGCCGAGTTGGTGGCCGTCGGCGACGACGACTTCTAAGCGCCGCTACGGCGCGTACCGCAAACCCGAGGCATCTTCGAAGGCCTGCAGCCCCGGCTGCAGGTCTTCTTGTGTGCTGGCCACGTGATAGATGGTCTTGCCGGCCGGTGAGCGGTGCGTAAACGTGAGGTGCACCATACCGTCTGCCCCCTGCATCAGGAAGGGATAATGAAACTCCGTGCCGTCGGGCCCCTGCGCCAGCGCGCCCAGCTTCTCCCACGTCGCGCCCTCGTCCTTCGAGATGGCGAGGGACAGGTCGTTGCGGCCCTTTTCCGTGTCGTTGTACGCCAGCAGCCAGCGGCCGTCCTGCAGGCCAAGCAGCGCTACACTCGCACCGGGATTGTTCAGCGGCAGGTCGCGTCCCACGGTCCACGTCTCGCCACCGTCGCGCGACTCCGACTGAATGATGCGCTTGGGCGGCACCCCGTTGTCGCGCATCAGGGCGACCACGGTGCCGTCTTCGCGCTGGGCGAGGCTCGGCTGCACATTGCCCAACCCGACGATGGGCTCGCTCGCGGTCCACGTCGCCCCGCCGTCGTCGGTATAGGCGACCAGCGAGACGTTGAAGCCATCGCTGTAGAGCGGCAGTAGCAGGCGCCCACTCTCGAGTGGCAGCGGCCGCGCGCGCGTCATCCAACCAATCTGGCGCTTGGCCGGCACCTGCGCGGCGGCACGCAACTGGCGCACGTAGGGCTGGGCAAAGGTGGCCCACATCGGCTCGGGATG
>CAYMLC010000262.1:0-5596 GCA_964390765.1 uncultured Nitrospirales bacterium | reverse complement strand
GTCTTCCACCGAGAAGCCCTGCGGCGGCAGTTCGACGCCCTGCGGCGGCTCGAGCATCACCTCTTCACCATCCTCATTCACCAGCTTGTCGGTCATCGGGTTGAAGCCCAGGTCGCCCGCAATCGCCAGCGCCGTCACCATATCGGGCGAGGCGACGAAGGCGTGCGTCTTCGGGTTGCCGTCGTTGCGCTTGGCGAAGTTGCGGTTGAACGAGGTCACGATCGTGTTCGGCTCGTCCTCGTCGCCGTGGCGGTGGCGCGCCCACTGGCCGATACAGGGGCCGCAGGCATTGGCCAGCACCACGCCGCCAATGGCCTCGAAGTTAGTCAAGAGGCCGTCGCGATCCACGGTAAAGCGCACGAGTTCCGATCCCGGCGTCACCGTGTATTCACTTTTCACCTTCAGCTTCTTCTCTTTCGCCTGGCGCGCAATCGACGCCGCGCGCGTCATGTCTTCATAGCTCGAGTTCGTGCACGAACCGATCAGGCCGACTTCGACCTGCAGCGGCCAGTTGTTCTGCGTAGCCTTCTCGCGCATCTCGCTCACCGGCGTGGCCAGGTCGGGCGTAAAAGGCCCGTTCAACAGGGGCTCGAGTTCGTCGAGGTTAATCTCGATCACCTCGTCGTAGAACTTGCCGGGTTCGAGGTAGACCTCTTCGTCCGGCCGCAGATACGGCATCAGCTTGTCGGCGGCCTCGGCCACATCGGCGCGGTCGGTCGCCTGCAGATAGCGGATCATCGAATCGTCGAAGGCGAAGGTCGAGGTGGTCGCCCCAATCTCCGCGCCCATGTTGCAGATGGTGCCCTTGCCCGTGCAGCTCATGCTTTCCGAGCCGGGTCCGAAATACTCGACGATGGCGCCGGTGCCGCCCTTCACCGTCAGAATGCCGGCCACCTTCAGGATTACATCCTTGGGCGCGGTCCAGCCGCTCATCTTGCCGGTCAGCTTCACGCCGATCAGCTTGGGCCACTTCAGTTCCCACGGCATGCCGGCCATCACGTCCACCGCGTCGGCGCCGCCCACGCCAATGGCCAGCATACCCAGGCCGCCCGCGTTCGGCGTGTGCGAGTCGGTGCCGATCATCATGCCGCCGGGAAACGCGTAGTTCTCGAGCACCACCTGGTGGATGATGCCGGCGCCCGGTTTCCAGAAGCCGATGCCGTACTTGTTCGACACGCTCATCAGGAAATCGAACACTTCCTGGTTCGCGTCCATCGCGCGCTGCAGGTCCGCAGCTGCGCCATCGCGCGCCTGGATCAGGTGGTCGCAGTGCACCGTGCTGGGCACTGCCGTGCGCGGCTTGCCCGCCTGCATGAACTGCAGCAGCGCCATCTGCGCCGTCGCGTCCTGCATCGCCACGCGGTCGGGCGCAAAGTTCACATAGTCCTTGCCGCGTTCGAAGGGCGCCGCCGGCATGCCGTCCCACAGGTGGCTGTAGAGAATCTTCTCCGCCAGCGTCAGTGGGCGGCCCACCAGCTTGCGCGCGTCGTCGACGCGTTCGGGCATGCGCGTGTAGATGTTCTGAATCATGTCGAAATCGAAGGCCATGGCAATGTTCCTCGCGTTGGTAGGCGCAGCGATGCATTGGCAAGCGCGCCCGGGCCCGGTGCGTGCCGTGCTTAGTGTTCCCGGGCAGAACGTCACAATACCAGAAAAACTATGGGCCGGCCAATTCCGGGCCAGCCGATTCGAGGGTGGCCGCCGGGCAGTGTACCAGCCAGAGGGGGGGCGCACCCCCGGGGATTGGCCGCGCGGTGCACGCGAGCCCCTGGCCGGTGTATGGCGCCAGCAAGCTTTCCGCGCTGAACCACCACCAGATGATCGCATAGTGCGGCGTGGCGGGGCGTCGTGCGGCGGCGAGGGCTGCCGTGGTGGGGTCTGGGTAGAGCGCCGCGTGTTGCAGGTGCGCCGGTGCATCGCGTTGTTGGGCGTGCCACGAAAACGGGTAGTGGCTGAACTGCTCGATCACGGCGACCTCTGCGCTGGGTTCTACCGCCGACAACGCCGCGATGGCACCCGGCCAATCCAGGCGCAGCGGTCCGGGAAAGAGCGCCCACTGGTAGAGATAGGCGGCGGCCAGCAGCAGCGCACCGGCGGTGGCCACGCGCGGTGCGCGACGGTGGCAGACGGCGAAGCCGGCGCCCGCCAGGATAAAGAGCGCGGGTGCCGACAGCAGCGTGTAGCGGCCCAGTAGCACCGGGCGCACCAGCCACGAGAGCACAAAGAGCGTCACGATCGGCACCACCAACCACGCCACCAGCACAACAAGCCGGGCCGTTTCGCGCGGGAGCGCACCGGTACGCTGCGGGTTGACCAGCCAGCGGCGTGCCGGCCACAGCGCCACGGTCGCCGCGATGCCGGCCAGCGCAAACAGCGCCACCGCGATCGCGATATCGAACGAGATACCGCCCGGGTAGAAGGCCGCAGCCGAGTAGGGGTCGCGCAGGCGCGCACCCGCCCACAGGATGAGCATGGGCGGCAGATGGTAGAGGCTGGGGATGCCAATCCCCGACGCGGCGTTGTTGAGTGCAGTATCGTCGATGGTGCTGATCCACCACGCCAGCGCCAGCACGGCCGGCCCGTGTGCCAGCCCCCATGGCAGCCAGGTGCGCCAAGCCCGCGGCCGGGTCGCTAACAGGGCCAGGCCTTGCGCGAGCAGGAGGCACGCCGTCAACAGGTGGCAGCCGAGCAACAGGCTGTTGCACAGCACGTTGAGCATCCACCATGGGCGCCCGCGGCCTTCCTGGGCACGCCCGAAGGCCAGCATGCTGAGAGCCGCCAGCGGCAAGACCAAGGCATACATGCGCAGCTCTTGCGCGTAGTAGGTCTGATTGAGCGCCAGCGCCACACACATCGCGGCGAAGAGGCCGGCGGCATTGCCATACCAGCGGCGTGTGAACAGAAAGACCAGCGGGATGAGCGGCGTGGCGAGCAGCACGCTGAATACGCGCAGCGAAACAACGCTGTCGCCAATCGCGTGGGCCCACAGCCAGCCCAGCGTGAAGTACCCCGGCGTCATCGGCGGGTCGGCCGCACGCACGCGCTCAATGAAGGCGGCAAAGGTAGGCGCATCGAGGTGGGCGTAGAAGACCAGTTCGTCCACCCAAAGCGCCTCGTTGTCCAGGCGCCACAGCCGCATCGCCAGGCCCACCAGTAGCACCGCGGCCAGCGTCCATGCGACGGGGTGGCTTGTCAGGACGCGCTTCATGTGCCGGCCCGCGCCAAATGAACGACCCATATCTGCGGTTGAATGGTGAAGCAGTGCCAGGTGCGCACATCGACGCCGGCGGCTTCGTAGGCGGCCACGAGTCCCGGCAGGTCTTGCTGTTCCGCCCGCTCGACCACGCCCATCAGCCAGGCTGCATCGCGGTTCGCCAGGTGTTGGTCAAGCGTGGCGATGGCCGCCTCCCGGTCGCGTACCGTCACCACGCGGGCCGGGTCGAGGTCGGTATTCAACGCCAGCGTGTGAAACTGCCCATAGGCGAAGAAGACCAGTGGCGCATCGGGCGCTGCTTCGCGCGTGATGATCGCAGCGGCCTGCCGATAGTCGTAGCGCCAGGGCCCCGGGCGCAGTGCGAGGTTGAGGGCGAAGAAGCCGACCAGCAGCACGCGCAGTACCGCGGCTAGCGGGCGCCATCGCCATTGCGTGGCGCCTGCGCCCACCAGCAACAGCAGCGGCGCACTGGCGAACAGCAGGTAACGCGAGGCGTGGGCGCTGAAGAACGTGCTGGAGGCGGCGTGCAACAGCGCCACGGGCAGCACGGCACACCATCCCAGCAGCAGGAGCGTGTTCAGATGGTCCCAACGCTCGGTGGTGCGCACCGCCGTGCGCCTCGGCCAGAGCGTTGCGAGGACATGCAACGTGGCCAGTCCGATGACCAGCCGCCAACCCGGACCCTCGAGCGAAAGGCTGCCAAGGATGCGCGGTGGCTGCAGGGTGAGTTGTGTGATCCCGCTGAGCATCAACAGGTCGTGCAGCACGCGCTGCGCGCCATAGTCGATTTCGTGTCGCCACACGGCCAAGACCTCGAGCCGGGCAAAGTCCACCGTCGCCATCCACGCGCCCAGCAGGGCGACCGCGGGCAGATGCGCCACGCCCCACCAGATGGGCCGCCAGCGCCAGCCGCGGCGCATCTGCCAGGCCAGCAGAAAGAGGCCCTCGGCGGCCAGCAGCAAGGCCGTGAACCAGTGGGTGAACAAGAGCAGACTGTTGAGCGCGACATGCGCTGCCCACCAGGCCCGGCCGCCGCCATCCAGCGACCGCTGCAACGTATACAGCGAGGCCACGCCCAGCAGCATGACCAGCATGTATACGCGGATTTCCTGCGCGTAGTAGACGTGCGAGACCGCCAGCGCCGATACCGCCACCGTGACCAGGGCCGTCGTCTCGCCGTAGAGGCGGCGGCCCAGTGCGTAGAGCACGATGGCGAAGGCCGCCCACAGCGTTACGGACAAGGCGCGCGCCGCCACGATGCTGCTGCCAAAGACCTGCGCCCACCCCCACAACAGGCTGAAGTAGGCGGGCGTCATGGGCGGGTCTTCCTGCCGCGTCGCACGGATGTAGCCCCACCACGTATCGTGGTCGAGGTGCACCAGGCTGACCGCCTCGTCGAAGTAGGCCGACTCTTCGTGCAACGACACGGCGCGCACCACCAGCCCCAACACCAGGAGGCCGAGGAGCCGGCCGGCCGGCCCGTACCTTCTGCGGTATGTCGTGTTCATCCTGCCCTTGCTAAGCGTGCTGCCCCGGAGCTCATGGCGCCCTTGCCCGGCGCGTGTCACTGGCCGTGCGGGCGCGCTGGCTATCATGTCAGTCCCGCGCGGCCCGTCCAAGCTGCCGGCCGCATAAGGTGCGCATGGCCCCGCGCCCAGACAGGCCGATACTGGCCAGCCGCCGCCGCACGTCCCTATACTTGAGTTCGGGCAATCGAAGGGAAGACGCCATGCCGAAGCGCAATACTGCAGCCGACAAGACCGCAGCCAACAAGACCGCCGCCGACAAGACCGCGCACCGCGAATACAGCCAGCAGATCACCGAACGGCCCGAGCGCGCCGCCAGCCGCGCCATGTTGCGCGCCGTGGGTTTTGGCGACAGCGACTTCAAGAAGAGCCAGGTCGGCATCGCCTCCACCTGGAGCATGGTCACGCCGTGCAACATGCACATCGACCATCTGGCCCGCGAGGCCGAGCGCGGGGTGAACGGCGCCGGCGGCAAGGGCGTCATCTTCAACACCATCACGATCAGCGACGGTATCTCGATGGGTACCGAAGGCATGAAGTACAGCCTCGTCTCGCGCGAGGTCATCGCCGACTCCATCGAGACCGTCGTCGGCTGCGAGCAGATGGACGGCGTGGTCGCGATTGGCGGCTGCGACAAGAACATGCCGGGCTGCCTCATTGCGCTCGCCCGGCTCAACCGGCCGGCGGTCTTTGTCTATGGCGGCACCATCATGCCGGGCAACTACAAGAGCCGCGAGGTCGACATCGTCTCGGTGTTCGAAGCGGTCGGCCAGCACGCGCGCGGCACGATCGACGACAAGGAATTGAAGGCCATCGAGTCGTGCGCGATCCCGGGGCCTGGCTCGTGCGGCGGCAT
>CAYMLC010000261.1:0-5631 GCA_964390765.1 uncultured Nitrospirales bacterium | reverse complement strand
GAGGTGGCCGCGCAATCGGCCGGCGTGATTGAGCAGGTGCTCGTCGAGAACGGCGACTCCGTGGAATACGCACAGCCACTCTTTCTGCTGCGCGCCCAGGGCTAGCGGGTGCCCTTGTTCGAGCGCGTGCTGATAGCGAACCGGGGCGAAATCGCCGTGCGCGTGATCCGTGCCTGCCGGCGCCTGGGTATCGAATCGGTCGCGGTGTACAGCACGGCCGACGCCAACAGCCTGCACGTGGAGCTGGCGGACCAGGCGGTCTGCATTGGTCCGGCGCCGGCCCGCGACAGCTACCTCCAGATTCCCGCCATCATCGCGGCGGCCGAGATTACCGGCGCCGATGCCATCCATCCCGGCTATGGCTTCCTCTCCGAAAGCGCGAAGTTCGCCGCCATCTGCCGCGAGTGCGCCTTGCGGTTCGTCGGGCCGGGCCCGCGCGCCATCGAGCTGAGTGGCGACAAGGCCGCCTGCCGCGATGCGGTGAAGGGTGCGGGCGTGCCCACGGTGCCCGGCAGCGAAGGGCGTGTGCAGAACATCAACGAGGCGCTCAAGCTGGCGGGTGAATACGGGTATCCCGTGCTGGTGAAGGCGGCGGCCGGCGGCGGCGGCAAGGGCATGCGCCCCGCTCACAGCGCCGATGAATTGCGCGGCGCCTTCAACACGGCGGCACACGAGGCCCAGAACGCCTTCGGCGACGGCGGCCTCTACATCGAGAAGTTCGTGCCCGATGCGCGCCATGTCGAGGTGCAGGTGCTGGCCGATGAGCATGGCAACGTGGCGACGCTCGGCGAGCGCGAGTGCACGATTCAGCGCCGCCACCAGAAGCTGATCGAAGAGACGCCCTGCGTGGCGCTGTCGCCGGCCCAGCGCGAGGCCATGTGCACCGCCGCGTACAACGCCGCGCGCGCCATCGACTACGCGAATGCGGGCACGGTGGAGTTTTTGCTGGGTCCCGATGGCGACTTCTACTTCATCGAGTTCAACGCACGCATTCAGGTCGAGCATCCGGTGACGGAAGAAGTGACCGGCGTCGACCTGGTGGCCATGCAATTGCGCGTTGCGGCGGGCGAGACCATCGACCCCGGCGCCATGCCGGCACCACAGGGTGCGGCCATCGAAGCGCGCGTTTACGCGGAAGACCCCGAGCGGAACTTCGCGCCCTCGCCCGGCACTATCCACACGCTGCACTTGCCGGGCGGGCCGGGCATCCGTGTCGATACGCATCTGCGCGCGGGGCTGCGTGTGCCGCCGCACTACGATTCGATGCTCGCCAAGATCATTGCGCGCGGGACCGATCGCGCCGAGGCCACCGCGCGGCTGGCCGGCGCACTGGACGAGTTCCGTGCGGAAGGAGTAAAACATACGGCGGCGCTTGGTGCGCGTATCTTGCGCCACGAGGCGTTCGTCAGCGGCAACTTGAGCCCGAGCCTGCTGGCGGGCATGCTGGCGGACCCGGCCTGAGGCGCGGCCAGCCGTAACCACAAATAAGATGGAAGGCCCCTGACCATGCGTATTCTTCAGTGGATCATCCGTTGGCTCTTCAGCCTGCTGATCTTCGTGGCCGGCGCGCTGCTGCTCTTCTACGCGATCGACGCGAATACCTTCGCCAACACGCTGGCGCCCGTGCAGCCCTATTGGGACCAATTGCTGAACGACCAGCTCTGGCAGATCATCGCCGGTGGCGTGGCGGCGGTGCTGGGCCTGTTCGGCGCGATCCCGATCTGGGGCAAGTCGCCGCAGACCGTGCACTTCCAGAACCAGCAGGGTTCGGTCGTCATCAATGTGAAGTCGCTCGAGCGCTACCTGCGCGAAGTGCTGCTGCGCATGCCGGAGGTCGACGACATCGACATCGACGTGGTGCCCATCAAGAAGGGCCGCCGCGTGCGCATCGACGCGTTCGCCAAGATCACCCAACCCGTGACTGCGAGCGGCCGCCAGACGAGTGACCGCGTGACCGACCTGATCAAGGAAGCGGCCACCAGCTTCATCGGTCTGGACGAAGACACGCAGATCAACCTGCGTGTGGATACCATCGACATTGATGTGGAAGAGGCCAGCCGGGTGCTGAAGGAGTCGGCGCTGCCGATGCCCGAAGCCAGCCGCACGCTGGGCTACAGCGGCCCACTGACGGGCCAGGGCCTGCTGGGCGAGCGCCTGGCCGCGACGACCGGCGACCCCGCTAATGATGACTATACCCCGGCCAGCTACAGCGCGGGCGAAACCACGCACGCCGGTATGGGCGAAGAGTCGGGGGGCGACCCCGCCCATCCCGAGCACGACGAAGCGGACAGCGACACCTCGGCCCCCGCACCCACCGACGAGGCGCCGCCCACCGGCGAGGCCTCGTACGGCGGCGAGACCGGCAGCGATGCGGAGCAGGAGGAGAAGAAGGAGAAGAAGGGCGGCTGGGGCCTTTGGGGCACTTGAAAGGAAAGCGCCGGAGAGGGCGCATCGCCGCGCTTGCCGCGTGGCTCATCCTCGCCGGGGCCGGGTGTGCGAACACGCCCGAACCCGAACCGCAACCGGAACCCGATCCGCCGGGCATCACCGACCGCCTCGCAGCGGCGCAGCGCGCCGTCGAGGCGAACCCGCAGCAAGCCGAAGCGCACTACGCGCTAGGCAACGCGCTGTTCGACCTGGGCAGTTACGAGCCCGCCGCGGCCGCCTATGGCCGTGCGGCGGAGTTGTCGCCCGACTTCGCGAAGGCCCACACCAACCACGGCCTGGCGCTGCGGCGCCTGGGTCGGCTGAACGATGCACTGACGGCCTATGACCGCGCACTGGCGGTGGAGCCGCGCGACACGACCACGCTGCGCAACGCGATTGTGGCCGCAGAATTGCTGGGCGATACGCCGCGCCTCGCGGGCTATGTCGACCGCCTCGCCGAACTGGAGCCCGACAACCCCGATACGCTGCGTCTGCTGGCGCGCGTGCTCTATGCCCAGGGGCGGCGGGCCGAAGCGGCCGAGGTGTACGCGCGGCTGGTGTTGACCAATGGCGCGCGCGCCGACGACTACTATGCGCTGGGCGTGTGCCACTTCGATCTCGAGCGGTGGGATGCCGCTGCGGCCGCGTGGCGCCAGGCGCTCAATGTGGCGCCCGGGCACGCCTCGGCCTTGCGCGGATTGCCCGTGGCCTACTGGCGGCTGGGCGACTACAACGCCGCCTGGGAGGCCGTGGCCCTCGCGCGCGAGGCCAGGGTGCGGCTGGACCCGTCGTTCGTGGATACGCTCGCCCGCGATTCGGGCCGGCGCGACGTGCCCGCCGACTGATCCGCACGGTACGCAGCCCACAGTTCGGCGCCCGCTTCATTGGCCAGCAGCAGCACTTCCCGGCTGCCGACGCCGTCGTGCCGCAAGACTTCATAGTCGGGCGGCTCATCGTAGAACGGCAACAGCCAGCGCCAGTCCTCGGTCTGCACAAACATGAACGAGGGGCCGCGCGCAAACGCCGCTTCGAAGTCGGCCACCTCGCGGCGCAACGCCGCCTCGAACAACCGCAGGGATAAGTCGTCCGCGGCCTCCTTCGCGCGCACCGTCTCTTCGATCGCGGTGCGCAGTGCCGCCAGCTCGGCCTCGGTCACGGCTTCGAAGTCGGCCACCGGCACATCCTCGACGGCATCGGCGATGGCCTTGCGCGCACTGATCTGAAAGCGTGCCGCCGCCATCCAGTCCTGTTCCGCCAACTCGGGAATCTCGATCAGGTCGGTGAACCGCTCTTCGTGGAAGTGGTCGGCATGGAAGATATAGGTCTCGCGCGAGAAGCCGACGGAGTAGAGACTGAATTCTTCACCGGCGTGCGCCAGCGTGCGCACCGGTTCGCAGAAGGCCACCGCACTCTTGAACTGGTTGGCCACGGGCAAGGCAAAGAGCGCCGCGCCGCCGAACAGGACAATGGCCGTGCCGGCGAACAGCGACTGCACGCCCTGGCCATCGCGCTGCCAACTGCGCACCAGTACCACCACGCCCAGCGCGGCCAGCGCGCCGGCAAAGCCCAGTACCCCCGGCGTCGCGTAGACGTGGTATTCGCTCAGCGTGCCCGCCCCGATAAGCGCAAGGCCGAGCAGGGCCAGCAATACGCCCCACGCAATCCCCGTATTGCGGCGCCACCCCCAGCGTTTGGGGTCTTCTGCCAAGTCGACGATGCTGGCGCCGAGGAAGATGGCGAAGGCGGGGAACAGCGGCAGGATATAGATGGCGCGCTTACCGACGATGATCGAGAAGACGATCAGGGCGGGCACCGTATAGCACCACAGGAACCACATGCCCTTGTCGCGTTTGTGATTGCGCCAGACCCACGGCAGCGTCCACGGCAGAAACAGTGCCCACGGCAAGAGGTCGACCGGTATCGTGGTCAGGTAGTACCAGGGCGGCTGTGCCTTCGACACGCCCAGCAGCGCGCGGCCGATGGTGTTGCGCCACAGGTTCTCGGCGATACCGCCCTGCACCGCGGCCTCGGTGGTCTCGGCGCCCAGCAGGCGCGCGGGGACGAACCATGCCAGGGCCAGCGCCAGTGCCGCCAGGGTGCCGGTCAGCCACCAGGTGCCGCGCCGCGCCTCGGGATTGCGCCAGTAGAATGCCGCGATCAGCAGCAGCGGAAACATGAGCGCGGGCGGCCCCTTGGCCAGCAGGCCGAGCCCCATGCCGCCGTACACCACCAGCAGCCAGGCCGGCCGACGGTCTTCTTCCCACCGCCAGAGCGCATAGAGGCTGGCGGTCAGCAGGGCGGTCAGCAGCATGTCGATCTGGCCGAACCGCGCCTGCCACCACACGCGCGCGGTGGTCATCAGGATGAGCGCCGCCCAGAATGCTACGCGTGCGCCGAACAGATGGTAGGCCAGGGCATAGGTGAAGACGACCGTCACCAGCCCGCTCACGATAGAGGGGATGCGCGCGGTGACCGCGGTCACGTCGCCTACCGGCCAACTGGCCGCGGCCATGCTCCAGAACAGCAGCGGCGGCTTCTCGAGATAGGTCTCGCCATTGACCCGCGGCACCACATAGTCGCCGGTGCGCATCATCTCACGCGCGGCATGGGCGTAGCGGGGTTCATCCGGCGCGGCGATGTCGTAGCCGCCCAGATTCAGCGAGAACAGCAGCGTGCCCAGCGCCAGCAAGAGCGCGACGTGTCGAAGAGGTTGCATGGCGGCCTCAGTTCGAGGCCAGCGATTCAGGCGGGTGCGCCGCCAGAATCGCCTCGGCTGCAGCGGGGTCCGGCAGGGGAATGGTCTCGAGGATATACGCGACGTGGTCGCGTGCGGCCCGGCGTATGGCCGCGGGCCGTGCCTGCGGCGTGCTCAGGTGCTGGCCCAATGTGTTGACCAGCGACTGAAAGCGAAAGATCACGCGCTGCGCCTGGTCACGGGTCTGCGTGCTCACGTCGGGGCCCACGCCACTGCGCAGGATTTCGGGGGTAATGTCGTGGCCCGCCTGCTCCGCCCATGCGGCCACGGCCGGGTCTTCCTCCAGCACCTCGACCAGTTCCGCGACGTACATGGCATGCAGGGCACGCAGGGCCGCGCGATAGACCCGGGGCGATTCGCCCGGCACCTCGATGGGTACGAGCAAGGAGCGATAGTTGCGCTCGCGTTCTTCGGCGGCATATTCGCGCAGGTACAGGCCGAACTGCGTG
>CAYMLC010000260.1:3613-5634 GCA_964390765.1 uncultured Nitrospirales bacterium | reverse complement strand
GCCCAACGAGCTACCGGACTGCTCCACCCCGCGGCTGAGTCCTGAACCTTAACAAAACGCTTACAGGGGCGTCAAGTTTGGCTGCGTTGCGCAGCGCTTGGTCGGCCGGTGTATGGCTAGTCGTCTGGCTGTTCGCCGGTTTGGAAGATGGCGCGGAAGTATTCGCGGTCGTCCAGGTTGGCGAGGTCGACGTTGACGAAACTCTTGAATTCTTCTTCGCTGATGGCGCGGTCCATGGGCTGGGGCGCCTCGAAGCTGGGGGCGCCGTCGGTGGGCGCGTCGTCTTCGTCGGCTTCGGCGTCTTCGGTTAGTTCGCCGGGCGCACCGCTGCCCATGTCGTCGCCGATGAGGGTATTGGGGTCGCTGTCTTTGACGAGCAGGTCGATGCGCTCACGCAGGAAGTGGGTCAACACTTGCAGGAGGTGGGCTTTGCGCTGCTCGATACTGCCCTCGGTGACGATTTGCTTGTCAAGGGGCAGGACGCGTCCGCAGAAGACGACGACCATTTCTGAGCATTCGGGGCAGGGGCCGAGGATAATGCTGCCCATGGGTGGCAGCATGATGCGTCCCTCGGCACCGGAATGTGGGCATTTAACCGCAACGATGGAAAGCAATTAGCAAGCTCCTTCAGCACCCGTCTTCTCAGTCCTAGTCTACCATGCGGGTCTCCGTTCCGCAAACCATTTCAGGAAATATTGATTTTCGCTCGGCATAAACGGTGATACAGACGGGTCCTGTGCCGTTTCGAGTCACATTACGAAAAACAGTCGCTGCCTATTGGGGATTCCATGCGCAGCGCGGCGCATGTCGGGCGCGAGACCACGGGGCTGCCGCGGTGGGTAGAACGGCTGGGTGGCCGGCTTAGCTGACGGGGCCGGGCGCGTCGGCGGGGGGCGCGGCGATGCGCGCCTGCACGGTGGCCAGCAGGTCTTCGGCTACGCCTTCGTCTTCGGTGGGGCGGTCGTGCCAGTCGGGGTAGGTCAGCAGGGTCACGCCGTAGACTTGGCGCAGCGTCTCGATGTAGACCTCGGTCTCGCCGCCTTCGGGCACGAGTTCGATGGTGTACTGGATGCGCTCCTGGCGAATCCAGTTGTCGGCCAGACTGCGGTAGGCCACGAAGAGGCCGCGTTTGTCTCGCGTGTAGATCTCGAGTTCACGCTCGCGCAGGGTGGCCTTGAAGGCCTGCCAGGTCTCGTCGAGCGGTGCGGCCACGCGGCCGGTGGTGTTGAGGGCGAAGCCGGTGGTATCGCGTGCGGCACTGGCGCAGCCGAGCGCGCTGAGCGCCAGCAGTGCGGCGGCCAGCGGCAGGCAGGCGGCGGAGCGGTTCATGGTGACATCCTCCTGAGGGGGGCGCGGCGGGGCGCGCCGGTGCGATCGCAGACGCTAGCATAGCGGTGCGGGCGCTGCAAGCACGGGCGGTGCGCTGCTACACTCGGCGGCGCATGCCACAGGAAAATGCAACGCCGCTGCTGCTGGTCGAGCGCCACCCGGCCACGGGCCGCGCGCTGGCCGCGGCGCTGGATGCGCAGGGCTATGCCGTGTCCTGGGCGGACACGGGCGAGAAGGCGTTTAACCTGCTGGAGGCGCATCGATTCGATGCGCTGGTGACGGTGCTGCAATTGCGCCGCACGGATGCCTTTCGCCTCTTGCAGGTGGCGCGTGCGCGCACGCCGGATGTGTGTGCGGTGGTGCTGGTGCCTCCGGGGCAAGAGGCGCTGGGCGAACAGGCGGTGGCGTTGGGTGCGCTCGACTATCTGTTGACGCCGCCCGATGTGGACCGCCTGCAGCAGGCGCTGCGCCATGGCCTGGCCTATCAGGCGCTGGCGCGCGCACACCAGCAACTGCTGCGGCGGGTGGATGCGCGCCATGGCCTGGCGGGGCTGGTGGGCCAGTCGCCGGCGATGGCGGCGGTGTATCAGCAGGTGCGCGAATGGGCGGGCATCATGGCGCCGGTGCTGGCCGAAGCGGGTGTCGTGGCCGAGGTGATCTTCCCCAACACCGTGCCGCCCTTCTACGCCGCG
>CAYMLC010000260.1:0-3603 GCA_964390765.1 uncultured Nitrospirales bacterium | reverse complement strand
ATGGCGCCGGTGCTGCTGACGGGTGAGCCGGGCGTCGGGCTGGATACCCTGGCGCTGGCGCTGCACCATGCGGGGCCCCGATACGACCGCGCCTTTGTCACGTTTGCACCGGCGGGCTTGCCCGCGGCGGCCCAGGCGGCCGCGCTGTCTGGCGAAGCGGGTCAGCCCGGGCGCATTGACCATGCGGAAGGTGGCACGCTCTACATCGACCGCATCGAGACGCTGGGCACGCCGGCGCAGCAACGGGTATCCGAAGCCTTGTCGGGGCGCGGCCTGCGCCTGATTGCCAGCGCCACGCAGGACCTGGACGCCCTGGCGCGGGTGGGCGCGTACGACCGCGAACTGGCCCGGCTGCTCACCGGCAATCGCATTGCGGTGCCGCCGCTGCGCGAGCGGCGCGAAGATATCGCGGCGCTGGCCGCGCATTTTCTCGCCGAGGCTGGCCGGGCCGACGCGGTGCTGCACCCGGCCGCGGCCGATGCGCTGCACCAGTATGCATGGCCGGGCAATGTCTTGGAGCTGCGCGAGGTGATGGCCGAGGCGGCGCGCCATGCGGGCGGGCGCGGGCTGGTCGAGGTGGCCGACTTGCCGGAAGCGTTGCGGGCGCGTGGGAAGGGGGAAGTGGTGCAGGTGCCGGTGGGCACGCCGCTGCGCGAGGCCGAGCGGATGCTGATCGAAGCGACGCTGCGCGCCACGGGCTACAAAAAAGAGGCCGCCGCCAAGACGCTTGGCATCGGCCTGCGCACGCTGTACCGGAAACTGGAAGCCTACGGCCTGCACACGCCGGCCGATGGCGGCAATCCCCAGCCTTAGGCCTGGGTGC
The DNA here is from genome assembly GCA_964390765.1 of uncultured Nitrospirales bacterium. Lineage (GTDB taxonomy): Bacteria > Hydrogenedentota > Hydrogenedentia > Hydrogenedentales > JAGMZX01 > CAYMLC01. Next base: position 2,780 of record CAYMLC010000260.1, on the reverse strand, counting down.
CGGGCTGTTCGGTTTTCTCGCCCTGGGGGGCCGCCGAAGACTGCGCCTCGGTCTCGTCCTTGTCCGGCTCGCGCACGGCCGTCTTGAACTCTTGGATGGCCGTGCCCAGCGAGCGGCCAACCCCGGCGATCTTGCCGCCGCCAAAAATGACCAGGGCAAGCGCCAACACGATGAGCAACTCAGTTGCGCCGAAACCACCAAACATAGCTTTTCTGCTCCTTGCCGCAGGCTTCATGCGTCGCGGCCCTATTCGCTTACAAACCGGCAGTATAAGTACTGCCAAACAGGGAAACAACCGCCGGGCCGCGCACCATACCCGCTCGCGCGCGCGGCTTGTTTCGCCCTGTAAACGGCCCGTATGCTCAACGCATCCCATCCCAAGTGCGATGACCCGACCGGCGCGCACACGGCGCCGCCAAGCCAAGGCACACAGTCCCTATGACTTCTCCCTACTCCGCCGGCCGCCACGAAGCAGGCGACCCGCGCCAGTTGGTGCGCTGGGCGCGCAGCTATGCCAAGAGCCGCACCATCTCTTTTCTCGTGCAGTGGACGCTAATCGTGCTCATGATATCGGCCACGGGCGTGGCGGCCACCGCCACCAACCTCGCCTACGTGGCAGGCAACACCTTGCTGGTGGGCCTGTCCGCCGCGTTCATGGTGCTGCTGATTGTGGTGCTCATGTGGTTCTCCCTCTCGCAATGGGGCGGCGAACTCATCGACCGGATCACCCGGTGGCTGTACGGGCACGAGGGCTATGTGGCCTACGGCGACCGCAGCGCCCCGCTGGATGAAGCCACCTCGTTCCGCCTTACGGCACTGGGGGGCGGGCTGGTGGCCTGGCACCTTATGGGCGCGTTGCTCGTCAGCTTTACCTGGCTGCACCTGCAATACCTGCAGACGTGGAGCGCCATCTACATGGTGCCCTTCCTGTGCTACACCATCCAGGTACAGCGGCTGGGGTTCTGGGCGTGGATCTGGCCGCTCGGCTACGGGCTGCACGCGCTCCTGCTCGCAGCGGATGCGCCGATCCGCTTCAGCGGCGACTACACCCTGCTGAACCTGGTGGTGCCTGTGCTCGGCTACGGGCTGCTCGCCATCCTGGTGGGCCATGCCTACAGCCGCTTCGCGCTCTACAAGCTCAAGTCGCTCGCGCGGGCAGGTATCGGTCCGGATGGGGAAATCCCCGAAGACGAGGACACGACCGCGGCAGAAGACAGCCCGGACACCCGCGGCCCATGAGCGAACTCGACCGCATAATCCATGAACCAGCGCGCCTGCGTATCCTCACCATCTTGAGCGGGGTCGACGCCGCCGACTTCAATTTCCTGCTCAACACGCTCGGCCTGACCAAGGGCAACCTCAGCTCGCACATGGACAAGCTGGAAAAAGCGGGCTATGTGGAAGTGGACAAACGCTTCAACGGGCGCGTGCCACACACCGAATTCACCATTACCGCCGGTGGGCGCGACGCGCTGGATGGGTACTGGCGCGCGCTCGACGCCATCCGCGACATGCAGCAAGGCGGCAACGGAGGCTAGACGAGGCGGACGGCCACACTTACCGCGAAGGCAGCACTTCGCGCAGGCGCACGCGCAGGTACCAGAGCAGCGCGTTTTCGCTTTCGCCCTGCACTTCATTGAAGCGCACGCCGTAGCGGTAGCTGTCGTCTTCGTCGGAGACAAGTGTGTGCACGATGTAACCGTGCGCGCGCAGTGGCTTGCCGTCCGGCAGGGTGGCATGCAGCCACACCGCGCGGCCCGTGGGCAGGAAGCGCTCGATGATGACGGCGGCGCCGCCCTGACTCAGATCTTCGATGTGTGCGCTGAAGCTCTCTGAGCGCTCGGCATCGGTGAGGGTACCCTCGAGGCCGCAGGGCACACGCAGGTGGCGGCGCATCTGCTTGGCTTCGAGATTGCTCGCCCGCGTCACAATCAGGGTGTCGGTCAGATCGTCGGGCCGCGCTTCGACATAGGCGAAGTAGCATTGCGTGTAGCCATTGGTCTTGAACACCAGCAGGGCCGTGGCCAGGTTGCTGAAGTCGGGGGTGTCTTCGACCGGGCGCACTTCGAGCGTGCGCGCACTCACGCTGAGCACCTCGGCGTTCAGCCGGTCTTCACCCACACACAAGAGACACGTGGCACCTGGCTGAAGGCCGCTATGAAACGGTTGCGTGGCCATGGGGCTGCTTTCCGGCGACGCCCGCGCGCCGCGCAGTTTTCTCGCTGATAGAATAAGGCGTACAGCCGGAGGGTGCAAGGCCTGTGCCACGGCAGACTGCGCACCTACTCCGCAGACGGGCCGAACACCACCGGGTCGTAGGGCGCATCAATTTGCACGCCATCTACCCCCCATTCGATCATCTGGGCCACATCGCGCCGCCCCCGTTCCAGGGCCACATCCTGGGGGTAATGAAACAGGTTCACGCTCACGATGACCTGCAGCCCCATTTCCTGAAAGCCGCGGATGGCCTCCAGGCTGAAGTCTTCGGCGTGGTTGAAGATGTAGTACCGCGCGCCGGGATTGCGCCCCGCCAGGTCGGAATGCTTTGCCGCCTCGAGGGGCACCCGCCACGACACCTTCACCTCGCCGGCGAGCCGTTCCTTCACGTCGGCCCGCCCGATGACGTAGGCGCCCTCGGCCAGGCCATGCCGGTGCAGCGAGGTGCGCACGCTCTCGATGTAGGCATCCAGCAACGTGCGCGAGGCGCCCTTCAGGTCGGGCATCAGGCCCACGCGACCGGCCGCTGCCGCACAGAATTGCTCGAAGCTGGGCGCGTGCCC
>CAYMLC010000259.1:0-5698 GCA_964390765.1 uncultured Nitrospirales bacterium | reverse complement strand
GGCCGGCGCGCTAGGCCGACTGCTGCAGGCGCTTGCGCTTCACGCCGCTCAACAGCTTGTGTGCCTCGGCCAGCTTTGCCGGAATGGCCGCAGCATGGGGCGATGCCGCCACCGCCTGGGCCAGCGCCTCGGGTGTGGCCGCATCATAGGGCTGACCGGGAAACCAGCTGCCGCCGTTGCCCAGCATGTTGTAGCGCATACGCCCGTAGTCGAGCAGGTCGAATGCCTTGACCAGATTGTGCAGGTGCAGGATAACGGGGAGGTTTACCTCGCCCGGCGCCGCGTGCCAGGCGGGCAGCCCATCGCGCCAGGTGGCCGCCCACGCGCTGCCCAGTGCTTCTTCGAATGCGGTGTCGAGCCGGGCGACAATGGGCGGCACCCATTCCGCGGCGCGCGGCAACAGGTCCACCATTTCGAGGTGGATGTCGAAGTCTTCGGGCCGGGCCGCGCCACAACTCAGCGTGTGTACCTCGGGCCGCAACAGGCAGAACAGTCCGTTGAACACCATGGGGTGCAGGGGCGCGCACAACGCCGCCATACGCGCACTGGGTTCGTAGAGCTTGCCACCCTTGTCGTTCGGGCTGATGATGAACACGCCCATGTCGCGCGCCTGCGCCGCTTCGATGGCCGGCCAGTTCTCCTGGAAAATGTAGTACCAGTGAATGTTAACGTGTTCGAAGGCGCCGGTCTCGATCGCCTTCACGATCGTCGCACAGTCGCCGTGCGTGCTGAAGCCGATATCGCGGATGCGACCCTCACGTTTCCACTGCTCGGCCGTGTCGAGGCACTTCAGCGTCGCCTCGAGTTCGTCGTCGTTGTTGATGCCGTGAAACGAGAAGATGTCGACGTGGTCCAGCTGCAGGAGCGACATCGACTGTTCGAAGGTGTCGATGAAGCGCTGCACATCGTAAAAGGGCCGCACCTTCGTCTGCACCAGAATCTCGTCACGCGCAAGCTGTGGCAGGATCTTGCCGAGCTGATACTCGCTCGTGCCATAGCCGCGTGCCGTCTCGATGTGGTTGATGCCCACCTCGACCGAGCGGCGGATCGTGGCTTCGAGATTGCGCTGCGATTCGGCGCTGACCGGGTCGCTGTCTTTCCAGCTCTGCTGATAGCGCATGCCCCCGCAACTCAGCACGGGCATCTGAAAGCCGGTCTTGCCGAAGCGGCGGTATTTCATCGCCGCGGGCCTAGCGTCCCGCTGCGGGCTGCAGGCTGCTCTGCCGGCTCCATTCGGCCATGCTGCCGTCGTACACGCGCACCGGACGGTCAAGCAGCTTCAGCGCCACATACCCCGTGGTCGCGTCGCGCCCGGTGTTGCAGTAGGCAATCGCGGGCGCATCGGGCCGCGCACCGGCCTCGGCAAAGAGTGTGGCCAAGGCCGCGGGGTCCTTGAAGGTGTTGTGCGGGCCCTCGAGCAAATCAGCCGCTGGCACGTTCACCGCCCCAGGAATGTGTCCCGCACGCTCGACCTTGTCGCTCTGCGACAGGCCGCTGTATTGCTCGGCCGAGCGCATGTCGACCAGCACCGCCTCGCCTGTCTGCACGGCGCTGTGCACTGCGCGCCGGTCGGCCAGCAGGGTGGCGTCCGGCTGCAGGTACCACGTTACCTCGGCGGCGGCCGGCGCCGGGCCGCCACCCACGGCCACTTCGCGCCCTTCGGCCTGCCATTTCGAAAGGCCCCCGTCGAGCAGGCGCACGTGCTGGAAGCCCAGGTATTCGAGCGCCCACAACACGCGTGTCGCGTATTTAAGGTCGCTGGCCTCTTCCATGCCCGCATAGACCACGACCGGCGATTCCGGCGCCAGCCCCCGGCTGGCCAGCAGCGGTGCGATCGCATCAGCGGGGCGCAGCATGCCGGGCACACCGTTGCGCGTGGCGGACAGTTCACCGCTAGGCAGATTCACGGCGCCGGGGATATGGCCGGCGGCATAGGCCTCGGCCGCGCCCGTGTCGACGATATCGATATCACCGGCCTGTGCCAGTGCTTCGGTCGACATGAGCAATCCGGGCGACGTGCCCAGCAGCAGAAGAATCGTTGTAATGGCGGTCATGCTTCTATACCCCGCGTGCGGGCGGCAGGTTGTGGCCGCCACGTAATTGCTCCGATGGTCGCATATCCGCGCGCGCCGGACAATGGCGTCACGCACCCGCTACCGCCTGCCCTCAGGCCGCGCTCTCGTCCAGGTATTGCAGCGTGTACAGCTTGCGGTACAGACCATCCACCGCCAGCAGTTCGTCGTGGGTGCCCTGCTCGCGCAGTTCGCCGTGGTGCATGACCAGAATGCGGTCCGCGTTACGGATGGTGGACAGCCGGTGCGCGATCACGAGGGCCGTACGCCCGGCCAGCAGTTTTTCGATGGCGTCCTGAATCAGGACTTCGGTCGCGGTGTCGATGCTCGAGGTGGCCTCGTCGAGCACGAGAATACGCGGGTCGTGCGCGAGCGTGCGCGCGAAGGCGATGAGCTGGCGCTGGCCGGTCGACAGGTTCACCCCGCGTTCGCCCACATTGAACTGATAGCCGCCGGGCAACTGCTCGATAAACGGATGCGCGTTCACGTATTGCGCACAGCGCTGTACATGCTCGAAGCTCATCTGCCGATCGCCCAGCCGGATGTTGTCCTCTATCGTGCCGCTGAACAGGAACACGTCCTGCAGCACGATGCCGATGTTCCGGCGCAGCGTCTCCTGTTGCAGTGCGCGCACGTCGTCGCCGTCGATACGCACCGCGCCGCGCTGCACGTCGTAGAAGCGGCCGAGCACATTGATGATGGTGGTCTTGCCCGCGCCCGTGTGCCCCACGATGGCGATGCGCTCGCCCGGGGCCACCGAGAACGACACCCCCTTCAGCACCCAGTTGGCTTCATCGTAGGCGAACCAGACGTCTTCGAAGTCGATGGCGCCTCGCGCGTTGGTGAGTGGTTTGGCGTCGGGCGCATCCACAATCTCGGGCTGCGTGTCTTGCAGTTGAAAGACGCGTTCGCTCGCGGCCATGGCTTCGAGCAGCAGGTTGTAGCGGTCGGCCAGCGCGCGAATGGGGCCGTACAGCCGCTCGGCCCAGAAGACGTAGGCGAAGAAGGTGCCCTCCGACGCCAGGCCGGTTACGGTCTCGCCCAGTTGCAGATAGCGCAGCCCGGTGTAGCCGATGATCAGCGCGACCGCCGCCGTGCCCAGAAACTCGATGACGGGATAGTAGACCGCGAAGTTACGAATCTGTGTGAACCACGCATCGCGATGTTGCGCGTTGCGCCGCTCGTATGCTGCGTATTGCCGCCCCTCCGCACCGAACAACTGCGCGATGCGCATGCCGCTCACATTTTCCTGCAGGTGCGCATTGATGCTGGCGATGCGCTGGCGGATTTCGAGGAAGGCGCCGCGCGCGAACTTGCGGAACAGGTAACTGGTGAGAAAGATGAACGGCAGCGGCAGCAGGGCCAGCAGCGCCAGTTGCCAGTTGATGACGAACATGAAGCCCAGCACGACGATGACGGTCAGCAATTCGCCCAGCACTTCCACCGTGCCACTGACAATCGTCTGCTGAATCTTTTCGATGTCGTTGGTCACCCGGCTCATCAGCCGTCCGACCGGGTTGCGGTCGAGAAAGCGCAGCGGCATCTGCTGCAGGTGCGCGAAGAGGCCCGTGCGCATGTGCAGCATGGTGCGCTGGCCCACCACCGCCACGATCACCAGTTGCCCGTAGCGCACCACGGTCTCGATCAATACGAGCACGGCAATCAGCATCGTGATGTCGAACAGGCTGCCGATGTCCTGGGCCAGTTGCGCGCTGTCGCCCGGGGCACGGTCCGGGTTGTTGATGTAATGGTCAACCGACCACATGACCGCCAGTGGCAGCACGTTGGTCAGGCCGGCCGCAATCAGCAGCAGTACCGTCGCCACGATCAGCCAACTGCGGTAGGGGCGCACGTATTGCAGCAAACGGCGCATCAGGCGGTGGTCGTATGCTTTCTGTTCGACTTCGTCCTCGAGGTGATAGCTGTCACTCATGCGTCCTGCTCCAGCTCGGCCTCGAGTTGTTGCCGGCGCCACATGGCCGCATAGTGCCCATCGGCCTGCAGCAGCGCATCGTGCGTGCCACGCTCCGCAATGCGCCCGCCTTCGAGGTAAAGGATCTGCTGGGCGTAGCGCAGGGTCGAGCAGCGATGTGCGATGATCACGCAGGTGCGCCCGGACAGAAATCGGCGCAGGCCCTGAAGAATCCGTTCTTCCGTATTCGTGTCCACACTGCTCAGGGCGTCGTCCAGCACGAGGATGCGCGGGTCCAGCATGAGCGCCCGCGCAATCGCCACGCGCTGCTTCTGCCCGCCCGACAGGTTGATGCCGCGCTCGCCCAGCAGCGTGTCGTAGCCGGCCGGCATCTCGGCCACGTCGGCATCGAACTGGGCCACCTCGCACGCTGCGCGCAGCGCATCTTCCGGGGCGTCGGGCCGGCCGAGGCAGACGTTGGCGCGGATGCTGTCGGAGAAGACGAAGGAATCCTGGGGTACGACGCTCACCTTGTTGCGCAACTCGCGCAGCGGCACGGTGCGCAGGTCGTGTCCATCGAGGCGGACCGTGCCCGCCTGCGGGTCGTATTCGCGCGTGATAAGCGCCGCGACCGTACTCTTGCCCGAGCCAGTCGCCCCCGCAATCGCGAGCATCTGCCCGCCGGGCACCTCGAAGCTGATATCGGCGATAGCCGGCCGCTGTTCATAGGCGAAGGTTACGCCTTCAAATTCGATGCGGCCGGCGTCGACCACTGCATCCGGGATGGTGCGTGCGCTGTCCTCGATCTCGGGCTCGACATTCATCAGGTCCGCGATGCGGTTCATTGCCACGGCGCCGCGCTGATAGAGCGACAGCACGTACCCGAACTGCGCAATAGGTACCGCAAGCACGAAGAGCGCGAAGATAAAGGTGGTCAGGTCGGCCAGCATGATCTCGTTGCGGATGACCATGCTTCCGCCTTGCCACAGGATAATGACGATGATGGCCCCGACCACCGCGCCGAGCAGTGGCAACGCCGTCGACATGACCGCGGTCAACTTGATGTTTTCGCGCATGTAGCGCGTGCTCTCTTCGCGGAAGGCTTCCTCCTCCTGCGCCGCCATCCCGAAGGCCTTCACCACGCGCGCCCCCGCCAGGTTCTCCTGCGCACGGGCCGTCACGCGCGCAAACTGTTCCTGCACACGCTTGCTCTGGCGCGTCAGGAAGCGGATGAAAAAGAACAGGATGACCCCGAGCACGGGCAGTGGCAGCAGCGTAAGGCCGGTCAGGCGCGGGCTGAAATACAGCATGGCCCCCAGCGCCACGGGCACGCGCAGCATATCGACGCTGTACATGAGGCCCGGGCCGATGAATTCGCGCACATAGTTGATGTCGTTTGTCGCGCGGGCCATCACGTCGCCCGTCGGCGTGCGGCGGAAGAAGCGCTGGCCCAGCCGCTGAATGTGCGCGAAGTAATCGTTGCGCAGGTCGTACTCGAAACGGCGCGAGGCACCGATCATGTAGATGCGCTGGAAGAAGCGCGCGACCCCGCCGACCATCGACGTGCCCACCAGCCCGGCCAGGAAGAGGAGCAGCGTGCTCCCGGTCAGCGTGCCATTTTCAAACTGCGCCACCACCCCGCGCACCAGCAACAGCGCCGCCAGGCTGACACCACTCAGCAATACACCGCACACCGCGCCCACGGCATAGGGCC
>CAYMLC010000258.1:0-5711 GCA_964390765.1 uncultured Nitrospirales bacterium | reverse complement strand
CTGCCCGCACGCGAGACACGCATGGGCCAGGCGTCGGCCGCACGCCCCGCAATACAGAAAGCCCTGCGCCGCACCCGGAAACTCGGGGTGCGCCGGGCACGTACCCGTCCACGCTGACGCGTCGGTCGCTATCGCCGGCGCGTGCGCTTCCTTCTCCTGCGCCACAATCAGCGAAACCATCGCGCGCAACGTAGCCCAGTCGACACGCTGCCCCGTTTCCCAGTGGCTGACCGCCGTCTGGCTGATGCGGCGGCCCGCAAGCGGCGCCAGTGCCTCCGCCGCTGCCGACTGCGTCCACCCCTTTTCCCGGCGCAGTGCGCACCACCGCTCGCGCCAGGTCTCGGCCCAGGCGTCCAGCGGTTGTTTATATTCACGCATGTTTTTCAACACGGTCTCCGCATATTTCAGTGATATAGAACAGCGCATTAGTATGTTCAAAGAATGACCGTCTACATGTTCCATAGACGTGCATCTAATGGCATGAGGTTGGAACAGATGGGAACCCATCCTCCCAAGCGCGAAATCGTATGCTCCAAAGAGGCACAATCCTAGCATCTTTGGTTGTGTGCGCCGCAACCTCTCCGAAGCGCTGACACCGTCCACTTCTACTGGTGCCGCAAAACTGTATAGGACGGGATTAGGCGAGGAGTCGGGCCGAAGTAGGTAGAACCCTGGACATGAAGATGCGCGAAGTGAATGGGCAACGGTGGGTAACAGGGCACCAGAATGGCAAGCCACCCGTGCGCGCGCAGCCCCCTCGGCACGCATGCCACCGTCGCCGGCCCGCGCGTCGTCAGCCGTCAGCTACGCGCGTCGAAGATCTCGAGCAGCTCGCGGTGTACGCTGAAGGGCAGGGACGGGCGCTCGTGCGTGCGGAAGAAGCGCAGGTCGCTGGCGTCGGTGTCGGGGCGCAGCTCCCCCTCCCACTCGCGCACCTCATAGCCAAGCACCATAATGGCCCCGCTTACCGGACTCTGCTTGGTCGAGACCCCCACCAGTTGCGGGTCGCGGCCGGTCAGGCCCGTCTCCTCGTACAGCTCGCGCAGGGCCGCCTCGGCCGTGGTCTCGCCCAATTCCACAAAGCCCCCGGGCAACGTCCATTCGCCCTTGGCCGGGTGTACGGCACGCTGCACGAAGAGCAATTCGTCGCTGGCGCGCCGCACAAAGCAGCACGCCGCCGGGATGGGGTTGCGGTAGTAGAAGCGGCGGCAGCGTGGGCAGTGCGGGCGCTCGCTCTGCCCGTCGTGCGCTTCAATCAGCGCATCGCCACATATGCTGCAGTAGTTCCAGGCGAAGGGTTCTGGGGGCACATAGCTCATGGCAAGGGTCTCACAGCCGGTCGCACCGGACGGCCTGTTTACCACGCGCGCGGCGGGCGCACCCGGCCCGGAAGAAGGCGCCCCGCGTGCGCACGGGGTCACACGCGGGGCAATCTATCGCCAACCCCGGCGGAGCGCAACCAGCGTCTGCCACACCGGGGGAAGGGAAGCGCATGGCGTTATCGCCGAAAACTACCGGTGCGCGCCCGGCATTCCCGCCGCTTACACCACCGCGCGCAGCGGCTCGTCCAGTGTCAGCGGACGGCGCAGCGGCGTGGGGTCGGCCGCCTGGGCCAGCGTCGCATCGAAGCTGAGCCGGCGCATGTCGCCCGCAAAGGCACCGTGCCAGTCGCGGCTCAGCGCATAGTCGAGCAGCGCATCGAAGTAGATGTTGTCGAGACGCGCCAGCGGCATCGCCCCGCCCAATCCACGCAGCGTGTTGCGCTGGTCGAAGTGCGGCTCGTCGGCCAGGTAGTTCCGGTAGCGCTGCATCACGTGATTGGCATACAGCTCGGCCGGCTCGATCGCGCCTTCGAGGTGCGGCACGAAGGCAAAGTGTGCGTGCCCCTTCAGCCGGCGTGCGGCCCACACCGTCACCTCGGCCTGCGTAGGGGGCTGCGGATGGGTCAGGTGGTAGGTGTCACCGGTGGCGCCCTCCCGCTCGATGATCTGCCACATGGCCTCCGCCACCCAGTCGACCGGCACCAGGTTCAGCGTGCTGCCCGGGTTGCCCTGAAGGCGCACCCGCGGCGCGGCACCGCGCGCCAGCAGATCAACAAAACGCAGTATCGTGTAGAAATTCAGGAACTGGCTGATGCGCCCATCGCTGCGGGCGCCGACAATAATCGACGGGCGAAAAATCGACGCGCGCAGCCGGCCCGCCGCACACGACTGCTGTATCAGGTCTTCGGCCTCGCGCTTGGTCGCCTCGTAGGTGTTCTTCACCGGTACCTGATGCGGCAGGTCGCTCTCGTGTACCGTGCCCGGGCTGGCCCCGGCGGTATACGCCGTGCTCACGTGGTACAGCGGCACCCCGCTGCCCGTCAGCCACTCGACCAGCCCACGCACCGCTTCCACATTGGTGGCGCGCAGCAGCGCATCCTTGCGCGGGCTGAAGCTGGTCGACGCCGCACTGTGCACCACGCCCGCCAGGCGCGCGCGCAGCGCCTCGCTCTCGCGAATGCTCAGCCCGAAGCGCGGCCGCTGTACATCGCCCAGTACCACCTCCACCTGGTCCGCCATGTTCGAATCGCCCGCCACGTCGAGCACGGCGCGCAACCGCTGTTGCGCGGCTGCTTCTGTGGCATCGCGCAGCAGCACCACCGGCCGGTAGCCACGGCGCACGGCGCCCGCCACCAGCCAACTGCCGAGGATGCCGGTGCCACCGGTGATGAGGACATGGGGGGTATCGGTGCGCAAGGGCGAACTCCTTCTCTTGGGTCTACGATTCACGACAGGCTGGCGGTTACGGTCCGCTGCAATTGCGGACGGTACCGGCGCGGTTGGCTGGCATTACGCGCGGCACGCAGACGATACCACGCGCCGCGCCTGTAGTCTACGGACAAATGAGCAGTATACGCATTTTGGGTCACCGAGGGGCTAGGCCGCCATGCTGTTCTTCGGATTGTCCAGAAACTCGGGCGTACACAAGTCGGCCACGGAGTTCACCACGTAGTCTGGCCGGTAGCCGTACCGGCCGACGTCGGCCTCACTCGTGCCGCCGCTCAGCACCAGCACGGTCTGGTAGCCCATCTGCACCCCCCCGAGAATGTCGGTGTCCATCGTGTCACCGATCATCGTGGTGCCGTCGGCCGTGAGGCCCAGCTCCTTGCGCGCCGCCCGCATCATGATGGGACTGGGCTTGCCGACGCTGAACGCCCTGACCCCTGTCGCCGCTTCCAGCATGGCCACAATGGCGCCGCAGCCCGGCCGCGTGCCATTGGGTGTGGGGCAGTTCGGGTCGAGATTGGTGGCCACCAGATTGCCCCCGCGCATCACGAGGTTGGTGGCCAGTTCCAGCACCTCGAACGACAGCGTACGCCCTTCGCCGACGACCACGTAGTCAGGGTCGTTGTCCACGATGGCATAGCCGTTCTCGTGCAGCGCATTCAGCAGGCCGCCTTCGCCGATCACGTAGGCCGTGCCGCCGGGCTTCTGCTGCGCCAGAAAGCGCGCCGTGGCCATCGCGCAGGTGAAGACGTGCTTGTCCTCCACGTCGAAGCCCATCCGCCGCAACTTCGTGCTCATGTCGCGGCGGGTGCGCTGGCTGTTGTTGGTCAGAAAGAGAAAGGGCAGGTCGCGGGCGCGCAGATTATTGACGAACTCCACGGCGCCCGGTATCTGTTCGCTGCCCCGGTAAATCACACCATCCATGTCGATCAGAAATCCGTGTCGCATAGTGCTCTCCTAATGCTGTTGGAGCAAGGGTTCATTCGGGCGACGTGCAGCGACCCACACGCCGTCCGCTATCGGAGCGGCTGATGCTCGATACAGCGCGGACGCGCTTCGATAGGCTTCGGCCCTCGTGCTTCCCCCGCAATGCCGAAGCGGTGTCGTCGGGCGCGGGCGGCTGGGCCCACACCGGATGAGCAATGGCTAATGCTCTAGTACTATAGAAACTGCCTGTTAGGCAAGCGTTTGGGCAAAGAAAATTTTTCTTGAGCGCGGCGGCAGCGCTTTACGGGGTATGCGGGTCACGAAAACAGCGAGAGACAGCCGCGCACCGCCAATGCGAAGAACAGGATGATCGCCGCACAGCCCAGCAGGCAGCAGCCACGCGGCGGCTCGACACGGCGCACCTCGAACTCGAAGCGGCGCGGGCGGCGCCAGGGCCCGCCACCGCGGCCCGCCATAGACTCGCCGCCGGGCGGCCGGCCCGCTCCACCGAAGAAGGGGTCGTCTTCCTCCGAGGGACCGGGCACCAGGCTGCCGTCGGGGGCGGCCTCGATGACTATCGCCAAGCCGCAATTCGGGCAGATACTCTCTTCGCCGGGCGCAACGCGTGCGTGCGTAAACTGCACGCTGCAGCGCGGACAGGTAACCAGGCCCGGCACGCCGATCAGTTCCCTTCCAGGCAGGCGTTCAACACGATATCGGGGTCGAGTGCGGTGATGGTGTAGACACGGTCGAGGATGTCGGGGCCCGGCGTCTCGAAGCAGGCCAGCGGTATCGAGCAGCGGTATTCGTCGGCGTTGGAGAAGCCGTCGCCGTCGGCATCGCCCTCGGGCCCCAGCGGCGGCAGGTCGAAGAAATCGTTGGGATTGAGCCGGGCATTGTCGAAGCGGATACCCAGCTCTTCTTCAGCGAAGCGGCCAAAGACCGCCGTAATGCCCGCGGCCAGCCCGAAGCTTCCCGTGCCGACCGTGGCGCTCTGGCCCACCTGCATCGTGCTGCCGTCGCCCAGCGTGATATAGCCGACCGTCAAGTCGACAAGACCCGGGTAGAAGGCGTCCAGCACCGCGGCGGCCAGGTCGCCCAGGTAGTCTTCGCGATAGGTCTCGCGGTTCATCTCCCAGACAGCGCGCACGTCTTCGTGGCGCAGCACCCCGTTGTTGAAGGCGGGCTCGGCCAGAATCCGCCGCAACAGCCCGAGCTCGTTGGCCGGGTCCAGTATGCCGTTGCCGGTCACGTTCAGCACGAGATCGGCGTCTGCCGGCTCGAAGAAGAACGTCCCGTTCGCGTCGGCCACCGCCGGGTCGAGCCGGCGCAGCAGCGTGGCCACCGCTTCCGCGACGGGGGTGGGCCCGCCCGCGCCTTCGCCTTCCGTCGTGCCATCGGGGTTCATGGGCGCGGATTGGAACGCGCTGTCGAACAGTGCGCAGAAATCCACATCGATGCCCAGGCTGGGCTCGCCTTCGGGGAAGCCTTCTCCCTCGCCCTCCACGGCGCCTTCACCTTCGGTCATGCCGGGCGGCAGATTGTCGAAGCCGGCCACCCGAAAGCGCTGGCCCGAGGCGTAGACGCTGTCGTCGATGAAGACGCGTGTAATCGGCAGGTCGGGGCCTTGCGCGCCGTTGCCGTTGCCGTTGCCATTGCCGTTGCCGGGGGCGGGCACTGTCGCCACAAGATCGTCCCGGTCGCTTGGGTATAGGCATCCACGCAACCGCCGCCGGTCACGACATAGATGACCTTCGGCGTAAACATGGGCACCAATAGCGTATCGCCGAGACCCGTACCGCCCGGGCCGGTCCAGGTTCGCCAGACGATGTCGATAGGCAGGCTAGGGGCAAAGATCGGCAGGTCATCAGGGCCAGGGGCGCGATCCGCAATGGCAGTGCCACCGAGAATGAGCCCTAGGGCCAGATAAAGGCCGACTCGGCCTGATCTCATGGCGCGGGATGCTGGGTCGGATCTGGACCAAGGTCGTCGTGCTTCATCTGCAAGTACTCGCCG
>CAYMLC010000257.1:0-5727 GCA_964390765.1 uncultured Nitrospirales bacterium | reverse complement strand
ATCGAGCCCGGGCTGCGGGTGCAGGCGGTGAGCGGTGCGGATACTGAGGCGATTGTGGAGGGCCGCCACGAGGCCACCTTCTTGGGCCGCGCCACCTTGACCTACACGCTCGCCGCTGAGGGCTAGGGCTGCGCGCCGCCCCTCACAGTGCCACGCGGTAGATGGTGCCGCGCAGGCGGCCCGTACCCGTGTCGTTGCTGCGGCTGCTGATGTACAGGTAGGCGGTGCCGTCGACCATGATGTTGTTGCAGCCCGCCTTCTTGCCCAGCGCTTGGGACAGATCCACAAAGGGCGGCGCACTCGTAGGACGCCCCGACTGATCGTTGCCGTAAAAGGGCGCCTCCGGGTTCGGCGTAAAGCGCCATACCCGGCCCTCGGTTCCCATCGACACGAACAGATCGCCCGCTTCGCTGAAGCCCAGGTCGTAGAGGTTGCCACTGCGCTGGGTGGCCGCATCCCACGGCTCGAACACGGCAATCAGTTCCCCGGCAATCCGTCCGTCCGCCCGGCGCACCAGGTCGCCCGTGCTGTCCAGCGCGAAGCGAACCACAACCGAAGAGGTGCGATAGCCTACGTACAGATAGCCGCCATGCACCGCCACCGAGCTCGCGCCCAACACCTCCATCTCGCGCTCGCCACCGGGATAGCGCAGCAGCGTGCGCGGGCCGAGCACCGGGCGGCTGGCCGGTGCCGGCGCATCGTCGCGTTCGAGTATCTCGCTCAGGTCGTACTGCACCACGAGGTGATTGTCCTTCGCCGGCACATAGAGATAGCGGCCGGCCGGGGTACAGCCGTTGGGGCCGTTTGGCCAGCCGTGCGGCGGCGGGTTCTTGGCAGGGTCGTGGTGCGGGTAATAGCTGTTGGAAACCACCGGCCCCAACTCTTCAGCAGGCACGATGGCGGGATCGTGCTGCTCGACGACAAACCACTGGCGCCGCGCCAGGTTGAAGCGGTAGACGGCATCGGTCGCGTGCTTGCGGAACGTGCCGTCACCCTCAAGACCACTATACGCACAGACAAAGAGGTTGCCCGAAGCCGCATGATAGGCCAGTGCGCAGAACGGCCGCGCCATGCGGGTGTCGATTTCCGGCGCGGTGGAATAGTCGTAGAGATACATGGGCGGCTGGGACGGCCGGGCGAAGACTTCGGCATTGTTGCGCACGGCTTGCCCGGCCGGGGCTCCGGGCACAACGGGCTCGGCGACAGATGCATCGACCCGCCACAGGGTGCCCGCATGGTCGACCAAATCCTGCGCCACACCGCCATCGCCGCGGTGGCGGCCACGCGAAAGGACAACGAGTTCGCCGTCGACGAGCGCCATGCCGCGCGCCCATGGCACGGCGCTGGTCACGCGTTCGAGTGGTGCAGCCGCGATGGCGCGATGGAAGCCGTCGTCATCCGGCACGAGCGCGCCGAAGTCCGCCACCTGCTCCTGTCGTGGCGGATAAGGCACAGACTCCAATTCCGGGGGCGTCTCAGCCGGCGCATACAGACCCGCGAACAACAGGGTGCACACGGCGACGCAAAGCCCTTGTCGAAGGCTGAATCGGCGAAGGCTGAATCGGCGAAGGCTGAATTGACGGAGACTAAACATGAGACGCGGACTCCTCGCAGTGGTCAGGCGCACACCCCGACATGGCCCCATCTATCAATGGCGGGCGTTGCCGGAAACGCGCAGCTTAGTCGGCCGGCTCGCTCTTGTCCAGACCCAACAGGTCCACGATGTCTTGGGTAACGCCTACGGTGCGCGAAAGGTTGTCGAGAAAGACTTGCTTCTGCAAGGGCGTAGCCGCGCGCGCCAGCGGGGCGCCCGCACGTGATATGGCATTCAAGTGTGACATGGTGTGCGTCCGGTTCGTTGTCTTCCTCTAAAAGCCGATCTGAAAGCGTCCCTGAAAACCTTCCAGGTCGCCATCATACAAGTCGTTCGACACATCGCCGCGCACGTAGTTGAACATCAGCCGGATCGACGGGTTGAGATACCAGTTCAGGCCAACCGTCCAATTGTCCTGCGTGCCGCCGCGAATGAAGCCATCGTCGAGGTCGAGGGTCGAGTACCGCGCGGCCAACTCCCATGCACCCGGCCCGCGCTCTTCGCCGTGCCAGCGGAAGTTGTTGCGCGGCCGCACCCCGCCCAGGGAGCCGTTGCTCATGCGGTAGCTGCGGTTCTCGCCAGTCAATACCCAACTGCCCTGCACGTAGTAGCCATCGAATTCGAGGTCACCGAATCGCGGTGAATCCAGGTCGGCGCGGTTGTACTCACCCTGCAGACTGACCGGCCCCAAGACCAGCGCCGACTCGACGCCGGTCAGGATCAGGTTGTCGACGGGGAAAAAGCCCGTGTCCAGAAAGCGCGTACTCGTCAGGTGAATCTCCGGACGTGTGCGGAACCGGAAGTCATCGTTGACGCTGCGGTAGCTGCCGCTTGCTCCCACGTGCCACAGCCGCCGCCCGTCTTCTTCGTACCACGGCACGGCGGTGATGCGTCCGGTCAGGCCGTAGTTGCCCTCAGCATTGGCGTCGCCCCCATCGTCTGTATCGCGGAAGACACCCGCCGCATAGCTGACGCGATCATCGAAGGCGGTGCCTTCCGCCATGATGCCCACGTTGCGAAACGGCACCAGCGCAAACGCCAGGCTGCGCTCGAGAAAGGTGATGCTGTTGGAAGAGGTGATGGCCTCGAGACTGAACGGCTCCTTGTAGTGCCCGATGAGCAGGCGGCCGCCCGGTGGCAGGTCGCGCATCGCCAGATACAGGTCGCGCAGGTCCGTCTCGCCATCTTCGAGTGCGACCTGCAAGCTGTAGTCGTAGGCGTCTTACAGGGTGCCGGTCAGCGTCAACCAGAGCCGGCGGATTTCTGCGCCGTCTTCGAGGTCGACCGGGCGAATGGCGCCCGTGTTCGGATCGCGGATCAGCTGCAGGCGGCTGTCCTCGTCGAACCAGCCGTAGTCCGCCTGAATGCGGCCACCGATACGCAGCTTGAACGCCTCGTCCTCGGATTCAAAACGCAGCGATCGGTCCCAATACGCGCGCAACGTGTTATCCGGCGCCGCGTCGGCATCGTCCCTTGCTGCGGGCGCGGGCGGTACCCCGGCCTCCGGCCTGGCGCTGGCCGCCTCTTCCGGCGGCGCGGGTGCGGGGCGCTCATCGCGCAGTTCCTCGACCTGCTGTTCGAGCGCGTCGATGCGCTGATACATCTGTTCAACCAGCGCGCGCAACTCCTCGGCCTCGGTAGGCGCCTCGGCCCAGGCCACCCGCACAGCCATCACCAGCACCAGCCCAAAGGTCAACAACACCGCTCGAACCTGGGGCAATGTCCCCCGCATACAGCCACTCTCCAACATCCTGCGTTTACTGCCCCTATGGTGACAGCGCAGCGCATACGGCGCAAGACCGAAAGGAAGTGGTCTTGCCAGCGGCTGCGTGATGGTCGACGGGGTCGGCGCGCCACGCTCACGCGCACGCTCAAGCCTCGCCCGGCTACGATTGTTTCGCGGTCTGCGCGCCCGCAGGGGGTACGGGCGTTGAGGGCGGCTCCTGTGGAGCAGGCGGTTCCGCCGGGGGCGGGCCGGAAGGGGGTGGCGCTTCACCGGCCTCGGGCGGCTTGCGCTGGAACAGCGACGCGAAGCGCTGAATCATGACGTCGAACACGGGAATGAGGAAGACCCCCAGCAGCGCGGCGAGCAACATGCCGCCGAACACGGCGGTACCCAGGGCCTGCCGGCTGACCGCGCCCGCGCCGGTGGCCACGACCAGCGGAATCACCCCGAGCAGAAACGATATCGCCGTCATGAGTATGGCGCGGAAGCGCAGCCGTGCGGCCTCGAGCGCGGCCTCGGCAATGGGCTTGCCCTCTTCCCGCAACTGCTTGGAGAACTCGACCAGCAACACGGCGGTTTTTGCACTCAGTCCGATCAGCAAGAGTAGGCCGACCTGGAAGTAGATATTGTTCTCCAGGTCGCGCATCAACGTGAGACCAACGGCGCCGAGGATGGCGATCGGCACGCTCAGCAGTACTGCGATGGGCGTCATCCAGCTCTCATACTGCGCCGCCAGAAAGAGAAACACAAAGACGACGGCAAGGCCCAGGATGAAGGGCGCAAGATTGCCGGCCTCTTTCTGCTGATAGGTAATGCCCGTCCATTGATAGCCCATCGACGGCGGCATCGTCTCTTCCAAGATTCGCTCCATCTCGGCCACGGCTTGGCCGAGAGTATAGCCCGGCGCAGGGGCGCCGGAGATGGTGGACGAGCGGTAAAGGTTGTAGCGGCCGATCTGCTGCGGACCAAAGGTATCGGTTACCGAGACCAGCGTGCCGAGGGGCAGCATTTGGCCGGTGCGCGTGCGCACTTGGAGCGATTCAATATCCTGCTTCTGCTGGCGGGCATCGTCTTCGCCCGACACCATCACGCGCCAGGTACGGCCGAACTTGTTGAAGTCGTTGACATAGGCGGAGCCCAGCGTCAACTGCAGCGTCTGGAAGATGTTGTCGAACGGCACGTCGAGCCGCTTGGCTTTTGTGCGGTCGATAGCAACGAAGACCTGCGGCACATTGGCCCGCAGATTCTGCCTTACGCGGGTGAGCACCGGGCTCTGGTTCGCCTTCGCCACCACATCACTCGCCACTTCCTGAAGCGCAGCCAGACCCAGGCCGCCACGGTCTTGCAATTGCGCCTGGATGCCGGCGGCATTGCCTAACCCGGAAATGGGCGGGGGCTCGAATGCAAGCACGAGTGCTTCAGGAATCCCGAAGAGATTCTTCTGCAGGCGATTCGTCAAGGCGCCCGCGACGAGCTCGGGTTCCGTGCGCTCCGACCAATCATCGAGGGTAGCGATAGCAAACCCGAAATTGGAGCCCAGCGAGGCATCAATAAACGAGTAGCCGCCAACGGATAAGACGCCGCGCACGCCGGGCGTCTCATGGAGCATAGTGTCCACTCGATTCATCACGTTTTCGGTGCGAGTAAGCGATGCCGCATCGGGAAGTTGCGTATTGATGAAGACCACACCCTGGTCTTCAATAGGAACGAAACCCGTGGGCAACTCCATAAAGCCGAACACCGTGGCCGCCATGATGCCCATAAAGAGCAGCAGGCCGATGGCCACGCGCCGCACGAGGAAGCCCACGACCCGGGTATAGCCGGCGGTCGTGCGGGCGAGGATCCAATCGAACGCGCGGAAGGGCGCCCACTTCTTGCCCTCCTTACGTGGGCGCAGCACGAGGCCGCACAGGGCGGGGCTCAGCGTCAACGCGTTCAGCGTCGAGAAGCAGGTGGCCACCGCAATGGTGAGCGCGAAGGGGCGGTAGACGCCCCCTGTGAGACCGGGCATGGCGGTCGCCGGTATGAACACCGCCAGCAGCACGAGCGTGGTCGCGATGACCGCGCCCGCAATATCGTTCATCGCCTTGGCCGTTGCGGCCTTCGGGTCCAGCCCCTCCTCGTCCATATAGCGTTTCGTGCTTTCCGTCACGACGATCGCGTCGTCGACGACGATGCCGATGACCAGTATTAGCCCGAAGAGTGTGAGGTTGTTGACGGAGTAACCCAGCGCGAGCATGACGGCGAGTGTGCCGATGAGACTGACCGGAATAGTGACGGCCGGGATGAGGGTGGTGCGCCAATCGTGAAGGAAGAGAAACACGGAGAAGATGACGAGCACGACCGCCTGCACCAAGGTGACCAGTACATCACGCACGGACTGCCGCACGTACGCCGACGCGTCGTA
>CAYMLC010000256.1:0-5755 GCA_964390765.1 uncultured Nitrospirales bacterium | reverse complement strand
TACCCCGGGTGCGGGCGGTTAGTACCCCGTGCGCGGGCGGCTGCCGCCGCCACGGTACCGCGCGATATCGCCGGCGCGCTTCAACAAGACGCCAATCAACGGCGGGTCTTCCTTTTGCGGAATCTCGCCGGCAATCTCCAGCGCACCAATCCAGTTGATCAATTCGCTGGTCGCCGGGGGCTTCTCATAGCCGCGCGCGCGCAATTCGTAGAAGATGGTAATCGCCGCCTCGATCAGCTTGGGGCTGGTCTCCGGATAGTGCAGGTCCACAATCTTCTTCATGTCTTCGGGCGATGGAAACGCGATGTGATGACAATAGCAGCGGCGAAGGAACGGGTCCGATAACTCGCGCTTGGCGTTCGACGTGATGAAGATTGCGGGGCGGATATCCGCGCGAATCGTGTCGTTCACCTCGCGAATGGTGAACTGGCATTCCTCGAGGATGTCGAGCAGGTTGTCCTGCACGTCCGATTCGGTCTTGTCGATTTCATCGAGCAGCAGCACCACGCGCTTGTCGGCCCGGAAGGCACGGCCGATCGGCCCCCACACCACGTAGTCGTAGAAGTTCTGCACGTCGCGCCCGCTTTCACCGGGGCCGAACCGCGCGTCATTCAGGCGCAAGACGGTGTCCTGCGTGTAGCAGGCTTCTTCGCCCTTGATGGTCGACTTGCAGCGCAGCACCTCGATTTCCATACCCAGCGCTGCGGCCACCTGCATGGCCAGCTGCGTCTTGCCGGTGCCCGCCTCGCCCGTGAGCAAGAGCGGCTTTTCCATGGCGAGCGCCATATTTACAATCGTCTTAAGTTCGGGGTCGAGGTAATACTGCTCGGTACCTTCGAAGCGTAGATCGCTCATGCCTGACTCCTGGCGTTGGCGGATTCCCGGCTGCGGCCCGCCAGTGTAGCAAGCGGGTGAAGTGCAGCCAAGCCAAAGCGTTGCGCGATTGTGCGCCCGGCCGTTAGCATGCACCGCGGTAAGGAGCACGACCATGGCGACAACACTGACGCAACCGGCCCATGCCGCCCCCACGCACGAACGCCCCATTCGCGTGGTCACCGCCACCTCGCTCTTCGATGGGCACGACGCCGCCATCAATGTGATGCGCCGCGTGATGCAGGACCTGGGGGCGGAAGTCATACACCTGGGTCACAACCGCTCGGCGGCCGAGGTGGTGCGCGCGGCGATTGAAGAAGACGCAGACGCGCTGGCCGTATCGTCTTACCAGGGCGGGCACATGGAGTACTTTACCTATGTGCTCGAGCTGCTGCGCGAGGCGGGCGCCGGGCACATCCAGGTGTTCGGCGGGGGCGGCGGCACCATTGTCCCGCGCGAGATAGCCGAGTTGCACGAAGCGGGCGTCGCGCGGATCTATTCGCCGGAAGACGGCCGCCGCCTCGGTCTCGAAGGCATGCTGGCCGACCTGATCGCGCACACGGCCGCGGCACGGCGTCCCATCGATTTCGAGGCGCCGCTCGACCTGGGCGACCGCACCGGCCTGGCGCGCGCACTGACCACGCTCGAAGCCGCCCGGCTCGAACGGCCCGAGATGCTCGACAGCTGGCGCAGCATGCTGCGCGCCCCGGCCACCCACGCGGTGCCCGTGCTCGGCGTGACCGGCACCGGCGGCGCGGGCAAATCTTCGCTAGTCGACGAACTGGTGCTGCGCTTTGTCGGCGACTTCCGCGACAAACGCGTCGCCGTTCTTTCAGTCGACCCGACGCGCCGGCGCACCGGCGGCGCACTGCTGGGCGACCGCATTCGCATGAACATGGCCGGGCACGACCGCGTGTTTGTGCGTTCGCTGGCGACGCGCGCACGCGGTGGCGAAATCAGCGATGCCCTGCCCGAGGCCATCGCCGCGATGAAGGCGGCGGGCTATGACCTCATCATCGCCGAGACCGCGGGCATTGGCCAGGGCGACGCCCGCATTGTCGACCTGTGCGACCTCGCGCTGTACGTGATGACACCGGAATACGGTGCGGCCTCGCAGCTCGAAAAAATTGACATGATCGATCTGGCCGACGCGGTCGCCATCAACAAGTTTGATCGCGCCGGCGCCGACGATGCGCTGCGCGATGTGCGCAAACAGGTACAACGCAGCAAGCGTGCGTTCAGCGAACCGCTCGAGGCGATGCCCGTGTTCGGCACCATGGCCTCGCGCTTTAATGACGACGGTGTGCGCGCGCTGTATCACGGGCTGGTGGGGCTGTTGAATGACCGGCTCGAGCTGGGCTGGCAGAGCCGCTGGACGCCGCCCGCAGCACGGCACACCACCCAGCGCGGTGTGGTGATACCGCCCGAGCGCGTGCGCTATCTGGCCGATATCGCGCGGTGCGTACGCGAGTACCACGCCTGGGCCGAGGCGCAGGCGGAACTGGCCGAAGAGGCGTGGCGCCTGGCAGGTGCGGAGGTGGCACTGCCGGAGGGCGACGCACGCCATGCCGTGGCTGCCGAGCGCGCAAGCGTCGAGCGTGCGCTGGATGCGCGGAGCGTGGCCCTCCTCGAAGCGTATGCGCGCCTGCGCGAAGCCTATGCGCAGGACGAACTGGTCTATCACGTGCGCGGGCGCGAATTGCGCGCGCCCCTGTACAAGGAAAGCCTGAGCGGTACGCGCCTGCCGCGCGTGGCGATGCCGCGCTACCGCAATCCGGGCGACCAGCTGCGCTATATGCTGCGCGAGGGCGTGCCCGGCAACTTTCCGTTTACCGCCGGTGTGTTTCCCCTCAAGCGCACCGACGAAGACGCCACGCGCATGTTCGCCGGCGAAGGCGACGCCCGGCGCACCAACCTGCGGTTCAAGTATCTCAGCGTGGATTCGCCCGCCAAGCGGCTCAGCACGGCCTTCGATTCGGTCACGCTGTATGGGTGGGACCCCGAACCACGGCCCGATATCCTGGGCAAGGTGGGCACCAGCGGGGTGAGTATTGCCACGCTCGATGATATGCGCCAGCTGTACGACGGGTTCGACCTGTGTGCGCCGAACACCTCGGTCTCGATGACCATCAACGGCCCGGCGCCCACGATTCTCGCCTTCTTCCTGAATACCGCTATCGACCAGCAGCGCGCGCGATTCGAAGCCGAGCAGGGCCGCACGCCGACGGAAGAAGAAGACGCGCAACTGCAGGCGCACGCATTGCGTTCCGTGCGCGGCACCGTGCAGGCCGACATTCTGAAGGAAGACCAGGGCCAGAACACCTGCATCTTCGCAATCGACTTTGCGCTCAAGATGATGGGGGATATTCAACAGTACTTCATCGACAACGAAGTGCGGAATTTCTACAGCGTTAGTATCAGCGGCTATCACATTGCCGAGGCAGGCGCGAATCCCATTTCACAATTGGCCTTCACCCTGGCCAATGGCTTGACCTATGTCGAGTACTATCTCGCGCGCGGCATGGATGTAAACGATTTCGCGCCGAATCTATCGTTCTTTTTCAGTTGCGGCATGGACCCCGAATATACGGTGCTCAACCGGGTGGCCCGGCGTATCTGGGCGATTGCGCTGCGCGAACGATATGGCGCCAACGAGCGCGCACAGAAACTGAAGACGCACATTCAGACCAGTGGCCGCTCGCTGCACGCGCAGGAAATTGCCTTTAATGACATTCGCACGACACTCGAAGCGTTGATGTCGTACTACGACCACTGCAATTCGCTGCACACCAACGCCTTCGACGAAGCCATCACCACGCCGACCGAAGCCTCGGTGCGGCGCGCACTCGCCATCCAGCAGATCATCGCGAAGGAACACGGCCTCGCCTATTGTGAGAACCCGCTGCAGGGCAGCTATGTGGTCGAAGAACTGACGGACCTGGTGGAAGAGGCGGTGCTGCGCGAGTTCGAGCGCATCAGCGAGCGCGGAGGCGTGCTGGGCGCCATGGAGCGCGGCTATCAGCGCGGCAAAATACAGGATGAATCGCTGCACTACGAGCACCTGAAATCATCGGGCGCGCATCCCATTGTCGGCGTGAACACGTTCGTCGACCCCGACAGCAATGCCGACGAAGTGATCGCCGCGCTCGAATTGCGCCGTGGCACGGAAGAAGAAAAGCAGGGGCAGCTCGAACGCGTGCGCGCCTTTCAGGCGGAACACCGCGCCGCCGCCGGCCCCGCGCTCGAACGCCTGCAAGACGTCTGCTGCAACGGCGGCAACATCTTCGCCGAACTCATGCACGCCACCCGCGTGTGCACGCTCGGACAGATTACCCGGGCGCTCTTCGAAGTCGGCGGGCAGTATCGCCGCAATACGTAGGGCGGTGCGTCAGGCCTCTTGCTCTTGCAGGGCCTCTTGCGCTTCGAGCCAGCGGGTCGCATCGATCGCGGCCATGCAACCCGTACCGGCGGCGGTCACTGCTTGGCGATAGATGGCGTCTTGCGCATCGCCACTCGCGAAGACTCCCTCGACGTTGGTGTAGGTCGAGCCGGGCTGCGTAATGATGTAGCCGGATTCGTCCATGTCCAGCGTATCGGCGAAGATGTCGGTGTTCGGCTTGTGGCCGATAGCGATGAAGACGCCCGACGCCTCCAGTTCGCGGGTTTCCCCGGACGCCGTATCCTTCAGGCGCACACCGGTCACCCCGTTGTCATCGTCGCCCAGCACCTCGTCCAGCACGCTGTTCCACTCGACGGTAATCTTCTCGTGGCTCAGCGCGCGGTCGGCCATAATCTTGCTCGCGCGGAAGGCGTCTCGCCGGTGAACGATGTGCACGCGGCTGGCAAACTTCGTCAGGAAGAGCGCCTCTTCCATCGCCGTGTCGCCGCCGCCGACCACCACGATGGGCTGATTGCGGAAACGCGGCAGGGCACCATCGCAGGTGGCGCAGGCCGACAGGCCATGGTTCATGAACTTCTCTTCACTCTCGAGACCCAGATACTTCGCATTCGCGCCCGTGGCAATGATGATGCTCTGCGTCTTCCATTCGTCGCCGCCCGAGCGCACGGTGAACGGCCGCTCCGACAGGTCCACCGCGTCGATGGTCTTGTAGAGATAGCGGGCGCCAAAGCGTTCCGCCTGCTTCTTGAAGTCGGTCATCATCTCCGGACCCGTAGTGCCCTCGGGGTAGCCGGGGTAATTCTCGACCTCCGTCGTGGTCATCAACTGGCCGCCGGGCAGAATCTCTTTCGACGGTTCGCCTTCGAACACCAGCGGCTCGAGGCCGGCGCGGGCGGTATAGAGGGCGGCCGTGTAGCCGGCGGGCCCCGACCCAATGATGACGACGCTTTCCAGTTCCCGGTTTTCCATGTCGCATACTCCTGCCGTGTGGGCCACCTGTAGCCCCGAGGCGGTTGTCCCGCCCCGACTTCCGATGCTACGCCCTATGTGCTCTGCGAGTAAACCAATCTCTGACCCACCTTTGTGCCCGCAGCAGTCCCGCAGCGCGCGGGCGGGCCGGCCCATTGAACGCGCAGCGCGCGCCGCCTATACTCTTGTGCTGCACGGGCCGAGGTAGCTCAGTTTGGTTAGAGCGCTGGATTGTGGATCCAGAGGTCCCGGGTTCAAGTCCCGGCCTCGGTACCATTCTTGAGCGCCCGACATTCTTCAATTCCGGCGCACGCGCAATCGGTGTCGGCGATGGAGAATGTTGCGCGCGTCCGGGCTGTTCGTGCCCGCGCTGCCCCCACCCCGCTTCGTAGGGCTTGTGCCGGTCTCCCCCTTGATGCGCACCCCACCCTTAATCGATTCAAACCCGTCCGGGTTATGCCTGTACCCATGCTGCCTATGGCTGCCAGGTCTGTTGTCGCGCTTGCGACCGCA
>CAYMLC010000255.1:0-5762 GCA_964390765.1 uncultured Nitrospirales bacterium | reverse complement strand
GGCGTGGCGCAGAAATCAGCGCTGCCAGGAAATCACATCGAGTTGGTCGTTACCCGCCAGCACCACCGCCTCGGCCCGGCTGCGCGCCGTGCGGCGCAGCGCGTCGCCCGGGCCCACATCGCCCACACGCGCTTCACTCACGATGCGAAACGCGTTCGAATCATAGGCCAGCGGCGTGGGCAGCGCCGTCGGATTCTGGGCCGAGGGCGGAATGTTGAAGGTCTCGGGCGCCTTGCCCGCCGCTTCGGCCAGGGCCGCCAGCGAACGGAAGGGCCGGGCACTGGCGACCGCGTCGCCTTCGGAGGCGGGCAGATCGACCACCGCGGCCAGCACTTCGGGCGGGCAGGTGTTGATGTTCAGCCAGGCGCCGGCATTTGCGTGGTCGGCCACGCTGTCGACCGTCAAGAGCCCGGTATCGAGCGCGGCAAACTGTTCTTCGGTCAGCAGCCCCCGCGTGACCAGGTCGTCGAGGCTCAGCAGCCATGCGCCTTCCTGCTCTTCCGCGGGCAGGCTGGGGTCCGGCCGGCTCGCCGTGATGCGCCGCGCCGCCGCCCCGTCGATGCCCAGCACCGCCTGCAGCACGCTGGCCGGCGCGTGGTTCACGTTCAGTTTGGCGCTTTCGTCCAGCACGCGCACCTGCGTCTCCGCGCGTTCGGTCTCGCGTGGCTGCGGCATCTCGCTGCCCTGCAACAGGCCATAGACCGGCCAGGTGTAGTCCCAGGTGCGGCCCGTAAGCTGCACCACCTGGTCCTCGTCGAGCGCGCGCGCCAACCGGCCCAGGCCCGCCTGCAGGCCCGCATCGGCGGCCAGGCGCGCCCGCGTCTCGCGCACTTCCAGTGCGGTGGCTGTGTCTTCCACCAGCATCGCGTTGACGTAATAGATGCCCAGCATCGAGAGCACGGCCAGCGCGCCCAGCGCCAGGGCCAGGGCCACGCCGCGCTCATCCCTGCGGCGGCTGCTCACGCGGTGGTTGTCCAGGTCGTGCCGTTGCCGGCGTAGGGCGCGTGTCATAGCGGCAGTCCCATCACGGCCTCGCGCACGATGGCCGCGCTCGGATCATCGGCCGGCGCCAGCGTCAGGGTCACGCGGATGCGGCGTGGCGCCTCGGGGCGCGTCCACGCGTCCTGCCACGCTTCGCCATCGTGAAAGGCGACACCGAAGTCGAGCACGCCCGGCGCGACCGGCAACTCGACTTCCGTCTCGCGCTCCACGCCCAGCGGGCCCACCACGCGCAGCAGCTCGTTGTTGTTGCGGTCTACGCGATAGCGCACCTCGGCATAGCCCGTGCGCCCGCTGTTGCGGTCTTCGAGGCGCAGCGGCAGAAACAGCATGTCGTCTTCAAGGCCTACCCGCAGAAAGCGGCTGTCGGCATCGTGCGTGCGGTTGACGAGGGCCAGGCCGATGCCCGTGCGCTTGGGCGACAGCAGCCGGCCGAGGTCGCTGCGAATGGCATCGAAGGCCACACTGGCGTGCGCGTCCAGCCCGACCCGCGTGTCGATGGTATCCCAGATTTCACCGGAGCGGTAGAGCAGCCGGAAGCCGATGGTACTGGCGATGCCCAGCACCGCAATGACCACCAGCAACTCGACCAGGGTAAAGCCGCGCCGCGCGCTCATGCCGCCGCCTCCACCGCATCGCGCTGCACGGCGCCCGTCAAGGCCACCGCGAAGGTGCGCCCCTGCGCCGTCCAGTGCACTTCCACCACCACTTCGTAGTGGTGGGCGTTGGTGCCGGTCAGCCGTCCAAAGGCGCGCCAGCGGAACCGTTCGTGTACGGCCTCGGACACCGCTGCCGCCTGGTCATTGGCGGGCACCAGGGCGGGCGGGGTGCAGGGGTTGCCGGCGGGCGGGTCGTCTGGCGAGAGCCCGATGGTGAACAGCTCTTCGCCCGCCTGCTCGGGCAGCGCCCAGTAGAAGTCGCCCGGAGCGAGAACCATACGCGTCACCAGGTCTTCGGCCAGGCGCGTGGCGATGCGCGTGTCGCGATTGGTCTTGTTCAGCTCGAGGCTCTTTACCAGCAGGCTGCTGAAGATAGTGGCCACCGCGCCCAGCACCACCAGCGCGACCAGCACCTCGATGAGGGTAAAGCCGGACCGGGCTGCGGCATGCGTGCAGCGTTCCGTGCGGCCGGCGATTCGATAGGATTCCGCCGATGTCGCTGGCAAGTGAGGCTCCATCGCGTTTGTGCCGGGGCTTACACACCGGGACCATGGGGTCCTGCGAAGGTGTCCGGCACGCCCGGCTATCGTAAGAACACAGAGGCGACGTGTCAACCGCCTGTTTTCGCATGACTTCCGCCGCCGCCCCGGCCATTGTGCGGCGTCCGGACTGCACGTATACTGCGTAAATCTTGGGGAAAGGCGGCCCTGCCGCCGCATGAGGAATGCAACGCACCGTGGCGCAACCGACCCATTACAGGCTGCGCCGGCCAACCGGCGCCCGCGCGCTTCGGCCCCGCCCGGGGGCCCTGGCCGCCGTGGCGTTGTGCGCGCTGTTGAGCGTGGGGGCGGCCGGTGCACACGCCCAGACCACTGTCTTCGTCACGACGGCGAGCGATGTCGCCGACGGCGACACCAGTTCGGCCTCGGCGCTGGCGGGCGACCCGGGCCCCGACGGCGAAGTCTCGCTGCGGGAAGCGCTGCAGGTGATGGACGAGAACAACGACATCCAGGTCTTGTTCACGGGCGACTTCACCATCAACCTGCAGAGCGACCTGCCCTTCGTCGAGATGGCCAACAATGGGCTCGTCGATGCCGAGGGCCAGGCCGTCGTACTCGACGGCGGCGGCGTGCGCAGTGGTCTGTCGTTTCTGCTCGGCTCGAATGTAACGGTGCGCGGGCTGACCTTCGTGAATTGTGCCAACGGCGTGACGGCCTTTCTCGGTACCGGCTACCGCATCGAAGGGTGCACCTTCGGGCGGCCGGGCGCGGGCAATGGCATCGGCCTGAACCTGCAAGGCAACCTCAGCGCGACGGTGGGCGGCACCACGCCCGGCGCGGGCAATACGTTTGAAGACAACGACATCAGCCTGCAGATGGTGGGGCCTGCTTCGTTCAACAACCACGAAGTGAATCTGTTCGGCAATATCTTCGGGGTGGACGTGTCGGGTGCGAATCCGCCCGCGACCACGGCCGGCAACGCCATCGCGATTCAGGCGGTGAACCCCGCGCGCGAGCGGCAGATCGGCGGCTTTGCCCCCGGCGAACCCAACGTCATCGCCGGCAATGCGGTCGGTATCGAGGCGAACAACACGACCAACACCCGCTGGCCGAGCAACGTGATCACGCAGAACGACGATGGCGACCCCGCCACCGACGACGGCCTGCG
This sequence comes from uncultured Nitrospirales bacterium, assembly GCA_964390765.1. Taxonomy (GTDB): domain Bacteria; phylum Hydrogenedentota; class Hydrogenedentia; order Hydrogenedentales; family JAGMZX01; genus CAYMLC01. The sequence continues at coordinate 2,436 of CAYMLC010000255.1, read as the reverse complement.
TCTGCGCAATGCGGCGAACGGCGGTATCACACCACCCACGTTGACGCTCAACGCAGGCGAGGTGACGGTGACCGGCACCGGCGATACGGCGGTGCTCTTTGACGACCCGGGTGCACAGGGCGCAACGTTTGTGACCTCGACACCATTGACGGCGGGCACCGCGACCCTGACGCCCGACCTGTCGCCGGTGGAAGGGCAGAACCTGACGGCCATCGTGATTGATGGATTGGGCGCATCGGGCTTCGCCGCGCCGGTGCCGATTCCCGCCGTACCGCCGCAGGTGACCGCCATTACGCGGGTCGACCCCTCGCCGACGAATGCGCCGCTGGTGTTGTTTGAAGTGACCTTCAGCGAGCCCGTGGAGAACGTGCCGACGTCTGCGCCCTTCGATGGCTTCGAACTGCAGACGACGGGCACGCTGAACGCGGCCGCCATTACCGAGGTGCTGGGCAGCGGCGACACCTGGAGCGTGGCGGTGGCGCCTGGCGCGGGTGAAGGCAGTGTGGCCCTGCGCGTGCGCGACGACGGACCCCTGGCCGATGCGGCCGGCCTGCCCTTGAGCGCACCGTTCACCGGACCGGCCTATGACATTGCGCGCCTGCGTATCACGCAGGATGTTCCGGCCGTGGCCGAGGCCGTGCTCGATGAACCCTTTATGCTGGGCGTCGAGGTGACCGGCCCCTTGCCCATCGAATACCAATGGTTCCGCCAGCGCCCGGAAGACGACACGCCGCTCGCCCTGAACGAGCAGACGGGCGCCACGCTCGAAATCGAGACGGTCGACTTTGATGACCAGGGCGCCTACTTCGTACGCGTGTTTGATGCGAACGAGACCATCGACTCGCGCACCAGCACGGTGATTGTGGTGGTGGGCGTGCCGGTGGCGGCGCCGCTGCTGGTGTGGCTGGGGCTGCTCGCGGCGCTGGCCGGCGGGCTGGGCGGCGCGCGCCGGGTGGCCCGCAAGCGCCCTTGAGACCCGCGCGGGCCGAGGCGGCGCTGCTGGCGGCGGGGGCCGCGGCGTTCTGCGGATGGCTCGCACTGCCGCTGCTCGCGGGGCGCGTCTATATCGAAGACGACCTGAGCGCCTTTCACCTGCCGATGCGCTGGCACTACGCGCAGTCCTTGGCCGCGGGCCACGACTGGCGCTGGAACCCGTGGCTGTTTGCCGGTTTCGATGCGCACGGCGAGGGCCAGGCCGGCATGCTGCACCCGCTGCATCAGCTGCTCTACCGCGCGCTGCCCTTTGCCACGGCGTTCACGCTCAACCTGGTGCTGCCCTATCCGCTGATGCTGGCGGGCATGGCGGCGTGGCTGCGGCGGCAGGCCGTACCGTGGCCGGGTGCGTTGCTGGGCGGCGTGCTCTTTGCCTTCGCCGGCGCCAACCTCAACCACTACGTACACATGCACCTCGTCTTCGCCATGGCGCACCTGCCGTTTGCGCTCATCGCAATCGATGCGGTTCTGCAGGGGCGCGGCCGTGCGCCGGCGCTCGGGCTGGCCGCGCTCATCGGCCTCACCACCTCGCAACTGCTGCTGACCGCACCGCAGACCACGGCCTACAGCGGTCTCATCGAAGGCGCCTATGCGCTGTTGCTGGGCGTGCGCGGGCGGCGTTGGGGCCTGCTGGGCGCGCTGCTGGCGGCGAAGGCCTGCGCCCTGCTGCTGGCCGCCCCGCAGTGGCTGGCCACGTGGGAGATGCTGCAGCGGTCCTATCGCGCTGCGCCCGATACCGGCTTTCAGGCCAGCATCTCGCTGCATCCGCTGAACCTGCTGCAGAGTGCGCTGCCTTACCTGTATGTGCGGCGGGTCTACGCACCGTACCCCGGCGACGAGCCGTGGGATGCGCCCTATGCCGGTGCCGCCACGCTGCTGCTGGCCGTGCTGGCGCTGGTGGCGGCGCGGCGGCACGGGGTGCCGCGTGCCGTGTGCTACACGCTGGCGGGCGTAGCAGCATTGGGCCTGCTGGCCACGCTCGGCCGCTATGGCGTGCTGCAGCCCCTGTGGAGTGCGCTGCCCGTGGTCGATAAGCTGCGCGCCCCCGCACGCTTTGTCTGGGTCTATCACGCGGCCCTGGCCCCGCTGGCGGCCTTGGGCCTGGCGGCGCTGATACAGGGCCGGGCACGCCTGCCGTGGGCCGTGCTCGCGGCCTATGGCGGCGGCGCCCTGTGTCTGGCGGGCGGGCTGGCGCTGTGGCGCAGCCAGACCGAGACCCCGCTGTGGATGGGGGCGCCGGCCATTGCCTTCAGCGGCGCCCTGGCCGCGGTGGCGGCGGCGCTGCTGGGCCTCGCCCAATGCCGCCGCTGGGCCGTGCTGTTGCTGCTCGCCTTCATGCTGGGCGACCTGGCCCTCTACGGGCTGCGCCACAAACCCACGGCCACGCTCGACACCCTGCTGGCCGCCGCGCCCCAGCCGCCCGCGCCCCCTGGCCAGCGGGTC
>CAYMLC010000254.1:0-5805 GCA_964390765.1 uncultured Nitrospirales bacterium | reverse complement strand
ATGAGCATAGCTGACATGGTGCCGCTGTCGGCAATCATGCGGCCGGTGCGCCCCCGCTCGGGGCTGGCCTCGACATCGCGCAGGGTTTCGGTCTTGATGGCGCCGCTGCCGAAATCCGCGCCGTCGTAGCCATAGAACGTGCCATCGCGGCCCACCACGTGGGTATCGCCCCAGGGCACGGCGATGGCGCCGTAGGTCGCCTCGAGTTCCGCGGCCGTCTCACCCAGCAACTCGACCAGGCGCTGCTGGTCCGCCGCGCTGAGCGGCGTTTCATCGGCGATGGCGTCGCAGTCGATCTCGGTGGCGGCTGCCACACGCAGGCGCCACATGGCGGTGGCGGCGGTACTGTCACGCGTGAAGTGGCCATCCCACGCGGCGATGTCTTCGGCGAGCACGGCGGCGGGCGTCTCGGGGCTGCCATGCGCGGCGAAGGCTGCCGCGACGGCCTGCTGCCAGCGGGTCGCCAGCAGGTCGTACACGTCCATCGTAATGGCGATGGCCTCTTCGGTTGTCAGCGTGGTCTCGGCTTCGAGCATGGCGCGCGCCCGTTCGCCGCGCGGGTTGGTGGCGGTGCCGGACGTGTTGTAGACGTAGGCGGGGTACTTGTCCGGCGTCAGCGTGCTGCCTTCCCACATGGTGCCGGGACTGATGTTGCAGTTCTGCATGTAGCCGCTGGCGGGGTTCATGATGTTCACGAGGTCGCGCACATCGTGCAGCCCCTGCCACTCGGTCGCCGCGATATGGCCGGGCACAGGCTTCGACCAGTCGTAATCGCCGGGCGGGCGGATGGGCGTGCGGCCGACGCGGGCGTAGCCGATGTTGCCCTGGCGGTCGGCCCACATCACGTTCTGCTCCATCAGGCTGTTCATACGCAGCGCTTCGAAGAAGGCGTCGGCGTCCTGGGCCATGGTCATCGCGTACTGCTGCGCCATGCTGCCGCCGTCTTCGATGTAGGGCGTGGCGCCGGCGTAGGCGACGCCGTTCTCCAGGTCGGGCTCTCCCAGCAGCGGCCCCTTGCGCGTGAACACGGCGGGCATCACGCGCGGCTTTTCCTCGCCCTCCACCGGAATCCGAATCGCGCGCATGCGCGCGGGGTGCCATTCGCCTTCATACTCGTACTCGAGAATCAGGCCGCGGCGGCGCACCTTCATCTCGTACACGTCGGACGTGTCGGGTCCGCCGGTGGTCATGGCCCAACCGACCTGCGCGTTGTGCCCGAGACCGACCAGCGGCGTGGGCAGAATGAAAAAGCCATTCATCTTCAAGTCGCCCGCATGCACGCGTGCCTCGTAGAAGATGGCGAGGTCGCGCCAGCCGAGGTGCGGGTCGGTAAGCAGCACGGCACAACCATCCGCCGAACGCTGGGGCCCGACCACCCACTGGTTCGAAGCGAAGGGGCGTTCCTTTTCGCCGCGGTCGCGGTACTCGTCGAACAGGGTGCCGAGCGGCCAGTTGAGAATCATGGCGCGGCCGACGGCGATGGTGTGCCACGGCAAGACGTCGAACGCGTAGCCGGGCACTTCGCCGGGATGTTCTTCGGCGTAGGCATTAATGCCGGCGACAAACGCATCGATGATGTCGCGAAACTTGTCGGGGGCTTCGTCGTAGGCCTGCTGCGAGACGCCCGGATTGTCGACAAGGCGCATCACGTAGTCCTGCTGCACATGCTGCGGGCCGAAATGCTGGGCCATGCCGCCGGTCGCAATCAGGATGTGGCGGTACAGGTCTTCACCGCGGTCTTCATTCATCGCCCAGCCGAGGGCGTAGGCGCCCGCGGGCGCGGTATCCGCATAGATGTGCGGCACACCCCAGGTGTCGCGATACAGCGTGACTTCTTCCGCGGCGCTCTGCAGCGCGGCGCCCAGGGTCAACGCGGCCACGACGGCCGCACTTGCAATACGCATCGACATAAGTTGCCCTCCTCGGCCAAGCCAGGAGACGTGATAGCAATCCGGGCGGCAGCGGAGCAAGGCCAGGCTGGGGGCCGGTACGCCTTTGACGGTCTCGCGCGGCAACCCGTAGACTTGGGGTCTTGCGCGCACGCCGCGCACCCGAACCCCCAACTTCCAGGCGAATCGGATGCAGTTACTGGTCGAAGGCTCGCCCCTTCGTGGCGAGGTCGAAATACCCGGGTCGAAGTCACACACAATCCGGGGAGTGGCCATTTCGGCCCTTGCGGCGGGCACGAGCACGCTGCGGCGGCCACTGCACTCGGCCGACGCCGAGGCCGCGCTGCGGGCCTATACCGCGCTGGGCGCGGGGGTCGAGCGCAATGAAGACGCCTGGACCGTGACCGGTACCGGTGGCGTGCCCGCCGTGCCGGACAATGTCATTGACCTGGGCAATTCGGGCACGACTATGAACGTGGCGCTGGGCACAGCGGCCCTCTTACGCGAGGGGCTGTGCGTGCTGACGGGCGATGCGCAGGTGCGGCGGCGCCCGAACGGCCCGCTGGCCGATGCGCTGAATGCGCTGGGCGCACGGGTGCAGGCGACGCGCGGCAACGGCTGTCCGCCCTTCGTGGCGGGGGGATGGCTGCGCGGCGGCACCGTGTCGTTCGAGGCGATGACCAGCCAGTATGTGACGGCGCTGCTCTTGAACGCGCCGCTGGCCGACGGCGACACGCTGCTCGATGTGCCGCTTATGCACGAGAAGCCCTACGTCTGGATGACCCTCGACTGGCTGGCGCGGCAGGGTATCCGGGTGGTGCACGACGATTCGCTGACGCGCTTCGAGATTCCGGGCGGGCAAGCCTATACGCCGGTAGACCGCCAGATACCGGCGGACTTTTCGAGCGCGACCTTCTTTCTGGCGGCCGGCGCGCTGCAAGATAACGACATCGTGTCGCGCGGGCTCGACCTCGACGATACGCAGGGGGATAAGGCGGTACTGGACTATCTGCGCGCGATGGGGGCCGACGTGTCCGATACGCCCGATGGCATTCGCGTGTGTGGCAAGGTGTTGCAGGGCACGGAGCTGGACCTGAACGCGACGCCTGATGCGCTGCCGATGCTGGCGGTGCTGGGCTGCTTCGCGCGCGGTACGACGCGCTTGGCGAACGTGCCGCAGGCGCGCCTGAAAGAGACCGACCGCATCGTGGTGATGGCGGCTCAATTGGGTAAGCTGGGCGCCCGGGTTCGCGAGGAAGCCGATGGCCTGGTGATCGAGCAGAGTGCCCTGCAGCCCGGCCACGTGGATGGCCACGGCGACCACCGGGTGGTGATGTCGCTGGCGATAGGCGCGACCATGCTGCCCGGCACAACCACGATAGAAGGCTACGAAGCGGTGAACGTTACGTATCCCGGCTTCGTGGAGGCCCTGCGCGCGCTGGGTGCAACGGCGCGCGTGGTGCCGTAAACGCGAGGCACGAGCGATGAACCTGGTAATCATGGGTCCGAAGGGTGCGGGCAAGAGCAGCGTGGGCGCCGCGCTGGCCGAGCGCCTGGGGCTCGAAGTCTTCGACACCGATGCGCGCATCGCTCTGCTGGACGGCAAGGGGCGCACCTGCCGCGAAATCTTTGTGCAAGAGGGAGAGGCGGCGTTTCGTGCGCTCGAACGTGAGGCCGCCCTGGCCGCGGCCCGCGAAGACTACCGCGTGGTGGTGACGGGTGGCGGGCTGATGATGGCGCCCGAAGCGCGCCGTGCCCTGCGGCCGGGGGCCGTGCTGATCTATCTGACCGCGCCGGACGAAGTGCTGTACGCGCGCGCGCTGGCCAATGGCACGCCACCGTGGATGACGGGCCCCGACGGCAAGGAAAAGTTTCTGGCGCAAGTGGCGCACCGCGACGAAGTGCTGCGGCCCTTCGCCGATATCGTGCTCGACACGAGCAACGCCGAACCCGAGGCACTGGCGGAAGACCTGGCAAACCAGGTGGCGCAGGAGCTGGCGATTCGCCAGCAAAGTGGCAGCACCTTCGGCGAGATTATCCGCGTGACGAGTTTTGGCGAGAGTCATGGCCGCGCGATCGGCGTGGTGCTCGAGGGCGTGCGGCCGGGCGTCGAGCTCAGCGAGGCGGATATTCAAGAGCAGATGGACCGCCGCCGCCCCGGCCAGAGCAAGGTGGTGACCCAGCGCAAGGAGCCGGACTCCGTCGAGATTCTCTCGGGCGTGTTTGAAGGCCAGACCACGGGTGCGCCCATTGCACTGGTCATTCACAACCAGGACCAGCGCTCGAAGAGCTACGACAACATCAAGGATGTCTTTCGCCCCGGCCACGGCGACTTCACCTTCTATCAGAAATATGGGCGGCGCGATTATCGCGGTGGCGGCCGGCAGAGCGGACGCGAGACCGCGACGCGCGTGGCGGCGGGGGCGGTCGCCTGGAAGCTGCTGCGCGAGCGCGGCGTGTGCATCGTGGCGCATGCGGTCGAAGTGGCGGGCATCGTGGCGCAGCGCAAGGAACTGGAAACCATCGAGCGCAATCCCGTGCGCTGCGCCGACCCCGATGCGGCGCGCGAGATGGAAGCCGCTATCCTGCAGGCGCGCAGCGAGCGCGACTCGGTGGGCGGTGTGGTGCAGCTCGAAATCGAGGGGCTGCCGCCCGGCCTGGGCGACCCCATCTTTGGCAAGCTGGACGCGCGGCTGTGTCAGGCAATCATGAGTATCGGCGCGATGAAAGGGGTCGAGATTGGCAGCGGCTTCGCGGTGTCGCGCATGCGCGGCAGCGAAGCGAACGACGCCATGCACGATGGCCAATTCTTGAGCAACCACCACGGAGGCATCCTGGGCGGCATCAGCTCGGGTGCGCCGCTCCTTATGCGCGTTGCCGTCAAGCCGACGGCCTCGATCGCGCAGACGCAGCACACCACTAACGAGCACGGCGAGAATGTGGACATCGAAGTGCTGGGCCGGCACGACCCCTGTATCGTGCCGCGTGCGGTACCGGTCATCGAGAACATGGCCGCGCTCGTTATCGCCGACGCGTGGTGCGTGCAGGCGCGGCTGAATCCTGAATGGGCGGACCGTTACGGTACGTGTTAGACTCCGGCGCGCAACCGGGCAAGGGGAAGAATATGAATAAGTGGTCCATCATCGGCTTCTTGGCGGGCGTGCTGGTTATCGGTGGCGTGGCGGCGTTTTTCGTGTTTGTGCAGGGGGCGGAAGAGCCGCCCGCAGCCGGCACGCCGGGTACGCCTCCACCGGTATCGCCACCGCCTACACAGACGGCCGAGCGTCAGCCTGCGCCGTCGGCCGCGACACCGCCGGCCAGCGCCGGGCAAGGCGACGAAAACACGGAAGTCACGCTGACGCGCACCACCGATGCGACCTATGCGCCGGGCGGCGATGTGCGCGTCACGGTACGTCTCGAGAAAGAGGGCGATGCACCGGTGCGCGCGCTGGGCATGAAGGAAGTGCTGCCCAGCGGCTGGACGTATCAGGCGGCGCAGGGCGGCGAGCAGCCCGACCTCAACCGCCAGACGGGCGGCACCGTCGAGTTTGCATGGATTACGGTGCCCGAGTTTCCGTTCGAATTCAGCTATACCCTGCGCGCGGCCGACACCGCCACGGGCGTGCAGACGCTTACGGGTGAAGTGCTGTACCGTTTGACGGGACCCGAATTGAGTTCCGGCATGGTGGTGAGCGAGGTGTCACCGGCGGAGGGAGTAGCCGCGCCCACGCCCGCGCAGGCGCCGGCAACCGAAGACGAACCTGCGCCCGAAGGGCCGCCCGCGGGCCAGCCGAATACACCGGCCAACACCCCTGCGGCCGCTGCCACACCCGAACCCGCCGCCGACGAGCCTGGCTTTCTGGGGCTGGGCCGCATGGTCGAGCCCTACACGCCCGGAGAGCCGACGACGGTAACT
>CAYMLC010000253.1:1824-5811 GCA_964390765.1 uncultured Nitrospirales bacterium | reverse complement strand
GTAGAGCGGCCACTGCTCGGCCGGGTTCTTGGTCACCTCGAAGGTGGAAAACAGCGGCTGGCCCGGCGCGGCATCTTCCGGACCCCAGGACGCCTGGTAGAATGTATAGCCGTGGTGGCGCAGGGGCTCGTTCATCTTGATCTCAATCTTGCGGCCCACGTTGTTTTCGATCAGCGTGACGTCGCTCTCGAAGTTGCTGGCCATGCCGGTACGCGGGTGCAACTCGCGCGTGAAGTCGTCGAGCACAATGGTGAACGGCACGTCCCAGCGGCGGTGGCGCAGGTCAACCGCCCACTTGCGGCCGTCGGTGGTCTCGAACACCCAGGGATACTGGTCGACGCCCCACAGCATACCCACTTGGGAGGTGGATTCAGGCGTGGTTTCCATGGCCACCACATAGCAGCCGGCCAGGTTGCGCTCGGCGGTCTTGTCGAGTTCCAGCTGCTCGAAGTACAGCCCGTCGATACTCTGCGCGGCGGCCACGGCCTGGGTTGGACGCACGTTGCGGTGCCACCCTTCGACCAGCAATTCGAAGGGCATGCCCTCCGCGTAGAAGGTGCGGCTCTTGCTCGGGCTCAGGTCGACCAATTGGTCGTTGCGAATCACGAACTCCTGGCGGTCGCTGTCGGTGCCGAGTTCGGTGACCACCAGTTCCCACTCGAAGAAGCTCTGGATGTGGCTGCTCGACTCGCCCTCGAAAAGCGTCATGTGGCCGCGGTGCGAGAACTCGTGCGTCCAGAAGCCATAGGCCACCAGCAGCAGGATGCCGCTGTGGGCAATCAGCATGCCGGGGCGCCGCCAGTCCTTGCGCGCGCGGATGAGGGCGCCACTCACGAGGTTGATGGTGAACAGCACGAGCAGCGTATAGACACCGGGCAGGGGGATGGGAATGATGCCGAAGAAGTATTCGATGACATAGGCGCTCTCGAAGTATTTTTGCTGCGCTTCGAACAGTCCGCTTTCCACCTGTTCCACGGTGCCCAGCAGTGTGAGCACGAGCAGGAAAAAGAGCACCACGATGGCGAAGCCATACGACGCGAAAAAGTGAAATACCTTGCCAGCCGCCTTGGTCATTGCACTACCTTATCAGTGTCCCGGATTTTATTCAGGCCCGCGCACGCTTACTGCGCGGTGCGCAGGGAATCACAAAAGCTGCGAAATGCATCGGTCTGGGCCGCCACCGCCTCGGCCGGGCCCACCATCTTAATGAACAACGTATAACCTTCGATCGGTACCGCCACACCCAGCATGCGAAAGCCGGGGTTGTTGCCGCCGGTCATGCCGGTAAAGGTGCCCGATGCGTCGAGCAGCGGTACTTCCTGGCCCAGCACTTCGAGGCGGGGCAGCGCCGCGAAGGCTTCTTCGGTGTAGAAGTCCTGGCCCATCTGATTGCGCCAGCGGTTGAGGTTGGCGCGAATGCCGCCCGCCTGCCCGCGCAGCGCGGTAATGTATATTTCGCCCGCGTTCTCCGGGCCGAAGGTATAGGTCACCACGCGCATCGGCCGGTCGGCGGCCTGGGTCCAGTCGCCGGGCGCCTGCCATTCGAGGCGGCTGGGGTCGAAGTCGGGAATTGGCACATCGGGCAGCGCGGTGTCGGGTGCTGGCGCGTCGGCTGCGTCCGCATCGGCGCCGGGCGCCAACGGGGCCTCTTCCAGGCTCGGCGGGGCTTCCGGCGTCACGGTTTCGGGCGAGGCGGCACTGGCCACGCGCTCGGCCGCGGCTTCGCCCGGGCGCCGCAACGAGGTGACGAACTGGTCGAACTTCTCGCGGTTTGCGGCCACCACCTCGGCGGGGCCCGTCATCTTCACGAAATAGGTTTCGCCGTTGCCCAAGGCCGCCACACCGCGCAGGGCATAGTCGGCCAGGTCGAGGTCGCCGCGCATGCCGGTGAAGGTGCCGCCGACCTCGACCACATAGCCGGTGGCGCCGAGCAACGCAAGCTGCTGCAGGTCGGCGAGGTCGTCTTCTTCCAGGGGGGCCTGACCGACCTGGCGCAGCCATCGGTTCAGATTCGCCAGCAGACCACCGGCCTCGCCGGGAAGAATGGTGACGAAGCATTCGGCGCGCTCGGCGTCGGCGACCTGAAAATTCAGCACGCGCATGCGGCTGGCGGGGGCCGCGGTCCACCCCTCGGGCGTATCGTGCAGCAGCGAGGGGCCGGTGTCGGCCGCAGCTTCCGCGTCGCGTGCTGCCGCAGCGGTGGGCGCTTCCATGCCCATGCGTTCGCGCGTGCTGCGCTCGGGCACCTCGGTCAGGTCTTGCGGTGCGGGACGGACCTCGGTCACGGGCACGCGTTCCGGCTGCCGCGGTTCGTTGCCGCCGAAGCCGCAACCGGCAGCGTAAACCACTGCGATACATAAGCTTAGAATGAATGCGATACGGGTATGGTGCATGATGCTGGCCGTGACCTGCCTCTCTGTAAACCACCTCATCTGACGGGCAGCAGCCTCTACTCCGGCCGTCTGCTCTTGCCCATATAACCCGCTGCGCGCGGTTTAGGATTCAAAAAAGTGATTTGGGCGCTCTTGGGTATCGCAGAAACGCCCCGCGCAAAAGCAGAATTCCGCGTATCGCGCGGCCTACCACGCGCCGAAGTAGGCGAACGCGGCCCACGCGTAGGCATCTGGGTGCGCGCTGCGCGTGGCCGAAAGCGCCGCGGCATAGGCCTCGGCCGGTAGCGTATCGGGTCCCGCCTCGAGCAGGGCCCCGTAGAACGTCGCGCGCACGTCGTCCGGCACGTTCCAGCGGTTGACCACGTGGGCCGTGGCGCCCGCCTGCACCAGTCCCTCCGCCAGCGCCTCGAACTCGCGGCCGTCACGCGCAGTGAACGCATCGCGCCGGTTGAGGTTCAGCACGACGGTCTGCGCCACGGGCCCGCCGTGCCACAGCTCGAGCGCATTCAGGCGGCCGTCGTGCTCGCCACCGCCCGCGAGCAGGAAGGCATTGAGCGCGGGGCTCGACGGGTTCAGGTCTGTCTCGGCGGCGATGTAGGCGAGGGCCAATCCCCCGGCATCGTGCCATGCCGCTTCGGTGGCGGCGTCGGCGGTCAGCACCCGTGCGTCTGGCCAGGCCGCCCATGCAGCTTCGCCCAGCGCGCCGGTGCGGTCGAGCGCGAGCGCGCCATCCACCTCGCCGGCGGGCGCTTCGAGCGCGTGCCGCAGATGGCTGCCGCTGGCGGCGTAGGTGACGGTGGCACGCTCGGCCAGCGGCGCCCCTTCGAGCGGGAGCGCGGCGAAGGGCACATAGTGCAGCGGTCCGTCCGGCACCACCACCACACGGGCCGTGGTCAGGTGTTCCGCCATGGGCGCGAGCAGCAACTGGCTGAGTTCTTCGAGCGCGGGGGCGGTGTCGTCGCCATTCTGGCCGGCGCGGGTGAAGGCGCTCACCGCTTCGAATACGGCGTCTTCACCGGCATCCTCCAGCACGGCGCCGTGCAACGCGTCGCGCGTCACACCGAGTACGGCGCTCTGGCGGCCGCCCAGCGCATAGAGCAGCAGCAGGGTGTCTTCGGGCAGCGCCGCCTGCAGGGTGGGCGTGTCGGTGCTGAAGATTTCCTCATAGCCACCGATGCGTGGCGGCAAGGCGGCGGCGATGGCGATCTCTTCCCGGTCACGTTCGGCCGCGGTCTGCAGCCGGCTCAGCAGCGCTTGCTCCGCCGGGTCTTCCGCGCCCTCCAATTCGGCGGCCAGGAACGCCTCGTGCCGCGCGATAAGGAACTGGCGTTCGGCCAACTCGCGGCGCGTGTAGTCTTCGTCGACCCGTGTGCCCATCAGGTTGCGCCGCAGCCGCGTGCGATAGAGGTCGGTGCGGGCCGTGGCCCCGGCGAAGTTGCCCAGCTCGATCTCGCCGGCGGCGGCCGCCGCGTTCAGCCGGCGATAGGCCTGCAGCGCGCGCCCGCGCGTGTAGGCGTCGAGGTCCTGGAAGGAGCGCAGCCGCGTGAGCATGGCGAGGCCGCGCGCCACAAACGGATCATACAGCGTGCCGACC
>CAYMLC010000253.1:0-1814 GCA_964390765.1 uncultured Nitrospirales bacterium | reverse complement strand
GCCACAAACGTAATGGCGGGGCCCGGCCGGTCGGTATAGAGGTAGATGTCGGCCAGGCGCGCATAGTTGTGCGCCGCCCGTTCGTAGTCCTGCAGAAAGGTCGATTCCTCGAGGAAAGGTTGCAGCCGCTCGAGCAACACGCGCGCGCCCGCCAGGTCGCCCTCGTCAAAGCGCGCGTCGGCCTCGCCCTGCACGGCGCCCGCGATTTCAAAGTCGGCGATCTCGCCCGACATCGGCGTCTCGCGCCGGTTCGCTTCGCGCACGTCTACGGTCTCTTCGGCTGTGGCGCCATAGCGCGCTGTCAGGTCCGAGGTGAGGCGGCCCAGCAGCATGCGTTCGAAGGCCAGTTCTTCGGCCTCGCGCGCCAGCCGTGTGGCCTGTTGGCGAGCTGCGATAGCGCGCTCGAGCCAGAGCAGGCGGTCGGCGCCGTCGCGCTCGGCGAGGGTGCGCAGGACATCGGCCATACTGTTCTGGCTGCGTGCCTTGGCCAAGAGCGCTTCGGTTTCCGCGTAGCCCTGGGCCGACGCGCGAAAGTAGGGTGCCGCCGCTTCTTCCTGATTCACGTATTCGTAGTTGTAGCCCAGTTGGCGGATGGTCCACGCGCGCCGCATGCGGGCCTCGGCCTCGTCGACCTCGCCCGGGTCTTCCGGCTGCCGGACCAGCGACAGCCAATGCGCGCGGTTCGCGTGGTACATGCGCCGGTAGTTCTCGTGGCGCAGCGCCATATCGCGGTGCGCCATGAAGTTGTCCCAGTTGGCTTCTTCCGATTGCAGGCGCAAGGTGAAATCGACGTACGGTTCGTAGTCCAGTGCGTCGGCGCCCGGCGCATTCAACACGGCCGCTTCCATGGCCTGTTGCGCCGTTTCGTATTGCCCGGTCAGGCGCAGTGCATCGCCATACCAGACCCACCAGTTGGGCTCATCCGGCTTTTCGCTCACCGCACGCTCGAGCGGGGCAATCGACACCTCGTAATAGCCGGTCTCCTTGAGGGCCAGCCCCATACGCGCGCGCGCCTGGGGCGGCAGCGGCGCCAGTTCTTCGGCATTGCGGTAGGCCTGAATCGCGCGCTCGAATTCACCCAGCTCCCAGGCGCGGTCGCCGGCGCCGATCATCGCGGCATGCAGCGGCACCCCGAGCCCGAGGAATTCGCGCCAGAACTCAACGTCGCGTTCATTGCCCGCCGCGCCGAGGAGCGCCTGGGTCCAAACGCGGTAGGCGTTGCTGGCTACGGTCAGGCGCGTGCCGGAAGCCGGGGGCATGTAAAACAGGTCGTGCGCGGCATCGTGCGCGGCCGAGACCGAGGGTGCGGTGCTGGGCGTATTGGCCCGCGCCAGTTGCCAGCCGGCGGCTTCTCCGGTGGCGCTTGCCGGCGCAGCGAGCGCTGCCGTCGAGAGCGCGAGGAAGCAAGCGATGGGAAGATGATGGCGCCGCATAATGTCGTGAGTGCCTCGGTCGTGAGGGGGCTGGCCCGTGCGCGCGCATGCGGCGCGGCCTGCCCGCCGTGTGCCTTGCCCAAACCGCGAGAGTATGGGAGATGCGCCGTGGGCGGTCAAGCAGCACGCAGAATGGCACCCCGAATAGAAAGCGCCCCGGAGCGCGCGGCCCCGGGGCGACAAGGTGGCTCTCTGGCTGGCGCCTCAGCCGCCGGAATTCAGGATGCCGACAAGCGTGGCCCAGGCCCCGTTCACGGGCTGCTTGCCGAATTCGGCGTAGCGCTCAAACTCGACGTGCCCGTCGAGGTAGAGCACATTGGCGCCGCCCGGTACGTGGTTGAAGTCGCCGGGGTCCATGGACACGAAATCGAGCATGATGAA
>CAYMLC010000252.1:0-5838 GCA_964390765.1 uncultured Nitrospirales bacterium | reverse complement strand
GCTGATGCCCTTTGCCGGCAGCGCGGCCTCCGCGGCCGTGGCCTATGGCACCACAGTCGGCCTGGCCCAGGCCGTCATCGCCTATTTCATCGAAGGCAAACCGCTCGGCGAAGCACGCCGCGTCTTCGACGAAGAGCGCGCCAAGGCCGAAGACGACGCCCCGGTCGACTAAGGCGGACCCATTCCACCCCATTGTCAGAAGCGCCCGGCCCGCCTACACTGCCGGTACCGCCAACCCCACGAGGAGCCGGAACATGGCCATCGATCCCGCCGCACTGGCATTCGAAGTAGAGCAGTCGGAGGAATTCTTCAATCGGGCCACGGCGCCCTTCACCGAAGACGACAGCGCCTTCGCGCCCTACCCCGACATGTTCAGCGTGGCCCAGCAGATCGCCCACGTGGCGCGCACGATCGATTGGTTTACCGAGGCCGGCCAGCGCGCCGAAGGCTTTGACCACGACTTCGAACGCCACGTCGCCGAGGCCCGCGCGGTCACCTCGGTCACCGAAGCGCGGGCCTGGTTCGACCGCGCCTGCACCGCCTGTGCCGCGTGGCTGCGCGAAGCCAACCCGGCCCGGCTGTCGGCACCCCTGCCCCACGGCCCGGTGATGGGCGGTGCACCACGCGCGGCGGTCGTCGGCGGCATTGTGGACCATACGGCCCACCACCGCGGCGTGCTGTCCGTCTATCTGCGTGGCCTGGGCCAACGGCCGCCGATGCCCTATATGGACGAAGAAGCGCCCGCCTGAGTACGGGCGATTCGGAATACCCCCCGGCGCAGGGCATGTTGCCCCGGCGTTCCAGGCAAGCAGGACACATCGTGGGAGGAGAACTGCACCATGACCGAACGTACTGGCGAATTGACCTTCAAGGGCGAAGTGCCCCTTACCCTCATCGGCCCCAAGTTGCAGCCCGGCGACAAGGCCCCGGACTTTACCCTGACCGCCACCGACATGAGCCCCGCCTCGCTGGCCGACAGCGCGGGCAAGGCGCGCCTCCTCAGCGTGGTGCCGTCGCTCGACACCAGCGTGTGCGACACGCAGACCCGCCGCTTCAGCCAAGAGATTGGCGCGCTGGGCGACAAGGTGGTGGCCTATACCATCAGCGCCGACCTGCCCTTCGCCCAGGCACGCTGGTGCGGCGCCGCCGGCGTGGACAATGTGCATTGCCTGTCCGACCATATGGCGCTCAGCTTCGGCGACGCCTACGGCACGCACATCAAGGAATGGCGCATGGACAGCCGCGCCGTCTTTGTCGTCGACCCCGAAGGCACCATCACCTATGCGGAGTATGTGCCCGAAGTCGCGCAGGAGCCGGACTACCCGAAGGCGCTTGAAGCGCTGCGCGCGGCCGCCGGCGCCTAGCAGCCCGTGGCAAAAGGCGCGGGCCGCCGAGAACGAGAATTGGTGTCGCGAATCGAGGCGCGAAGCCGCCGGAAATGCGAGCATTTTCGGGGGTTTGCAACGACGAGTCGCGGCATCGAGGACGTTCGCAGGCCACGTTGGAGTTTTGTCACGGGCGGCTAGCCCGCCACCCAGCACAGCCTGCACGCCCGGGACCAAAGACTGGTCCCGGGTGTTTCTTCGTTGGGGCCAAATAACTGTAGCGTCAAGCACTGCGTTTGCGTGGTGGACGGCTGCCGCGCGCGCTTCGTATGCTGCGCATGGCTTGTGTAGAGAGGGGGCTAGGCCGCCCCGCCCACGAAGGAGACCGCCCATGTTCAGCCAGCTCGAGATGGCGCCGCCCGACCCGATTCTGGGTCTGACCGAAGCGTTCAACCAAGACCCCAACCCGGACAAGATCAACCTCTCCTCGGGCGTCTACAAGGCGAGCGACGGCACGACGCCGATTCTTCACTGCGTGAAGGAAGCCGAGCGCCGCATCCTCGAGCGCGAAGCGAGCAAGAGCTATCTCGGCATGGCCGGGCACCCGCAATTCGGGCAGGTCACCCAGCCGCTCTTGCTGGGCGCCGACCATGAGATTGTCGCCACCGGCCGTGCCCGCACCGCACACACGCCCGGCGGCACGGGCGCGCTGCGGGTCGCGGCCGATTTCATTCAACGCCAACTGGGCCAGCCCACGGTCTGGCTCAGCGACCCCACCTGGGCCAACCACCCCAAGATCTTCGAGGCGGCCGGGCTCAAGACCTCGGCCTATCCGTACTACGATGCCGGCACCCATGCCCTGGGCTTTGAAGCGATGCTGGATGTGCTGCGCCAGGTGCCCGCCGGCGATGTGGTCGTGCTGCACGCCTGCTGCCACAACCCCACCGGCGTAGACCCCGACGCCGCGCAGTGGGCCGCCCTGGCCGAGGTCGCGCGCGAAACCGGCTGGCTGCCCCTCTTCGACACCGCGTACCAGGGCTTCGCCGATGGCCTCGACGCCGACCTGGCCGGCCTGCGCGCCTTCTGCGGACACGTGGACGAGCTGCTCATCTGCAGCTCCTACTCGAAAAACTTCGGCCTCTACAACGAGCGCACGGGTGCCTTTACCCTCGTCGCGGGCGATGCCGGCGCCGCCGACCGCGCCTTCAGCCACGTGAAGCTGGCCATCCGCGCCAACTACTCGAACCCCCCCGCGCACGGCGGCCACATCGTGCTGACCGTTCTCGAGGACGATAACCTGTACCAGCAGTGGGAACGGGAGGTGGGCGACATGCGCGCCCGCATCAACACCATGCGCGCGCGCATGGCACAGACGCTGCACGCTACAGGCGTGGACCGTGACTTCGGCTTTATCACCCGGCAGCGCGGCATGTTCTCATTCAGCGGCCTGACGCCGGCGCAGGTGCAGTATCTGCGCGAACGCTATGCCATCTACATCGTGAACTCGGGACGCATCAACGTGGCGGGCCTGACCGAAGACAATCTGGACCGGTTCTGCACGGCGGTAGCGGCGGCATTGGCCGCGGCGTGAAGCCCTTCGCAGGTGTAGGATTTCAAATAAAACCCTACATTCAGGTTGTCTTTAGCCACACCTAAATCGGCGGGTCCACCTCAAATATCCGACGCCCGCCGTATCCGTTGGCAGCCCCGCATTCGGCTCGCTATACTCGGGGCTCTGGTGCCGCCATCGCGCGGGTCGAAAGGTGCGAATCGCGCCCCGCTCCGGGGCCGGCGAAGCGCCAGACAACCGAAGGATTTCCCCGCATGAAGAAAGTCGAAGCGGTCATCAAACCCTTTAAGCTGGAAGAAGTTAAGGAAGCACTGGCACAGTTGGGTGTGCAGGGCTTGACCGTCACGGAAGTGAAGGGCTTCGGCCGGCAAAAGGGGCACAAGGAACTGTACCGCGGCGCTGAATACGTGGTGGAGTTTCTGCCCAAGGTCAAGCTCGATATCGTCGTCAGCGATGCCATGGTCGAAGACGTGGTACAGGCCATTGTGCGGGCCGCATCGACGGGCCGTATCGGAGATGGCAAGATTTTTGTTAGTCCCGTGGATGAGGCGGTACGTATACGCACCGGAGAAACGGGTGACGCGGTCATCAGCTGACCGGCCCCACGGCGCGGTGTGCCCCTGCATCCATCCTACCGGCGGTGGTCGCTGGTGGGTCAATAGCGGGAATTTGCGGTTAAGGAGCGTTCGACGACCATGGCTTTATCGAAACTGGAATACGTTTGGCTGGACGGCTACAAGCCCACCCAGAGTCTGCGCGGCAAGACGAGAATCGAGAAGGATTTCAGCGGGAAGCTGGAAGACTGTCCGATGTGGTCGTTCGATGGTTCCTCCACGGAACAGGCCGAAGGCGGCAGTTCCGACTGCCTGCTCAAGCCCGTCTACATCTGCCCGGATCCCGGCCGCAAGAACGCCTATCTGGTCATGTGCGAAGTGCTCAACCCGGATGGCACGCCGCACGAGAGCAATGGCCGGGCGCTGATCGACGACGACGACAACGATTTCTGGTTCGGCTTCGAACAGGAATACACGATCATGGACCCGAAGACGGGGCTGCCCATCGGCTTCCCCCCAGGCGGCTACCCGCGTCCGCAGGGCCCCTACTACTGCTCGGTCGGCGCGCAGAATGCCATCGGTCGTGAGCTGGTTGAAGAGCATCTGGACATGTGCCTCGAAGCCGGCCTGAATATCGAAGGCATCAACGGCGAGGTGATGGCGGGCCAGTGGGAGTTCCAGGGCTTTGCCAAGGGTGCCGGGCAGGCCGGCGACGAAATCTGGCTCGGCCGTTACCTGCTCGAGCGCATCGGCGAAAAGTACGGCCTGTCGATCAGCTGGCACTGCAAACCCGTCAAGGGCGACTGGAACGGCTCGGGCATGCATGCCAACTTCTCGAACAGCACCATGCGCACCTGCGGCGACAAGGAAGTGTTCGAGAAAATCTGCCAGGCCTTCAGCACGCCGGAACGCATCAAGGCGCATATCGAAGTGTACGGCGCCGACAACGAGCAGCGCCTGACCGGCCTGCACGAGACGCAGTCTATCGACAAGTTCTCCTATGGCGTGTCCGACCGCGGCGCCTCGATCCGTATCCCCATCGGCACGGTGGAAGCCGGCTACAAGGGCCGCCTCGAAGACCGCCGGCCCAACTCGCAGGCCGACCCGTACAAGGTTGCCGCCGCCATCATCAAGACCGTCAAGAGTGCCTGCGCCACGCTCTAGTCGCGGCCTCGCATGATGGTCCACGAAGCAAACATCTCAG
This sequence comes from uncultured Nitrospirales bacterium, assembly GCA_964390765.1. GTDB lineage: Bacteria > Hydrogenedentota > Hydrogenedentia > Hydrogenedentales > JAGMZX01 > CAYMLC01. The sequence continues at coordinate 1,185 of CAYMLC010000252.1, read as the reverse complement.
GCAGTTCCAGGAACGCCGGCTCCGGCCGGCGTTCTTTTTTCCGGCGGCGAAACAGTTTGCTCAAGTGAACCGCTGGCGCCGGTGAACCGCTTGCGCCATTGAACCACTGGCGCACCGAACCCGGGGGACTCCGAAAGCGGGGCACCCGTCGGGCCGCCGGAAAAACGCGCACGCTCTCCGAATTCTCAACGCTGGGCTATACTCTGCGGCGATGGTCGATTCAGAACACCCCCAAACGCCCGATCCCGTGTCCGCCGATGCCGAGTCCACGGCGGAAGAGGCGGAGTACACCCCCAGGCACCTGCACCGCGAGACGACCGACGAGCTGTTCCCGCGACACTGGAAAAGCGGCTCGCTCAAGTACACAGATTTCAAGCCGCTGACAGAGGGCGGCACCGGCGAGTTGCACACCTGTCTGGACCTCAACCTCAACCGGGTCGTGGTCTACAAAAAGCTGCGGGACCACCTCGTCGATTCGGAAATGGAGAACGCGCGTTTCCTGCGCGAAGCCCGTGTGACCGCGCTGCTCACGCACCCCGGCACCGTGCCCGTATACGAAATCGGCAGAGACCGGAGCGGTGCAATCTACTTCACGATGAAGAAGCTGGAGGGTCAGGACCTGGCGGCGATTCTGAGGCGCTTGTCCGCGCGCGACCGCAAGGTGCAGGCGGAGTTTCCGCGCACCCGCCTGATCGATATCTTGATTCAGGTCTGCCAGACGCTGAGTTATGCCCACAGCATTGGCGTGATCCACCGCGATATCAAACCCGCCAATATTCTTGTCGGTCCCTTTGGCGAAGTTACGGTACTGGATTGGGGCCTGGCCAAGGTCCACGGCGAACACATCGAAGACCTCGAGGACCTGGCGAAGCTGGAAGTACCGCAGGGTAAAGAGGCGGTGCGGATGGAACTGACACCGCCCGGCCGGCGCTACGGAACGCCGCTGTACATGTCCCCCGAGCAGGCCGAGGGCAAGGCGGACATCGACGAGCGCACCGACGTCTTCAATATGGGCAGCGTCCTGTTCGAGATACTGACGCACCGGAACCTGTTCTTCGGAAACGACATCGACGAAGTGCTGAAGATGATTCTCGAACGCCCGATTCCCCAGCCCCGTGAGGCCGCCCCGCGCGAGGACATCCCCCCCGCCCTCAACGCCATCTGCTACAAGGCGCTGCAGAAAGA
>CAYMLC010000251.1:2384-5841 GCA_964390765.1 uncultured Nitrospirales bacterium | reverse complement strand
AGAGGAAGCGAATCTCGACTTCGTCGCCCGCTTCGAGGATGAGCGGTTGATCCGACTGTACTTCGTTCGGGAAGGGCGGCGCGTCGGGCGTGGTGGTGCAACCGGCCATGGCAATGGCCAGCATCAGGGTAATGCCCATGGCGCGTGCTATGCCTTCGACCGCGCGGATCCCTATGGTATGTGCGAGCTGCTTCACGGACGTTCCTCCCACGCGTTCCACCTATAGTATCCGGTATCTTGGGGTGGCAGATAAAGGTTTGCGGATGAGCCGCATCGGCAGGGCATCATTGCGCGCTCTACACCCAACCCGTGGGCTGCGTTTTCAGGAGCCAATCGCTTGTTGTCCGACCGCGTAACGCTTTGGTTCATCCCGCTGGCGCTCGTGTTGCTGCACACCGCCGGCGCGCTGTGGCTGGCGGCCACGCTCAACCTTTGGATCGACGAAGCGTATAGCGCGCACACGTCGGGTGCGGGGCCGTGGTTTGCCTGTCAGCAGGCGCGCGAATTCGAATTGCAGCCCCCGCTCTACTTCGTGCTGCTGGCACTCTGGCGCAGTCTGGGGGAGGGGCTGTTCTGGGGCCGCCTCTTGTCCGTGTGCTGCGCCACGGGTTTCTTGCTGTGCGCCTGGGTCGCAGCGCGGCAGTACCTGCCTCGCCTTGCACCGGGCTGGGTGCTGGCGCCTTTGGCCCTCAATCCTTTCCTGCTGCACAGCGCGTCGGACATGCGGGTCTACGCGCTACTGCTTTTCCTTGGCGGCGCGACGCTGGTTGTGTTTCACCGCGCCTTTCTCGCGCCAGACGGTACGGTCTGGGCGCGGATTGTGCTGGTGCCCCTGGCGCTGGCCGGCTTGCACACGCAGTACTTCTTCGGCTTTCTACTGGTCGCCTTCGCGGCCGGGCTGCTGTTGCGGGGCGCGTGGCGCGACCTGCTGCAGTACGTGGGTCTCATGGCGTTGACGGGCGTGCTCTTCCTGCCCCAGTTGCTCATCGTGCCCGAGCAGGTAGCCCAGCACACCGGCGGCGCGGCCAAGGCCGATGTGGGGCTCTTTCAGCTTGCCGCCTTCTTGCCGCGGCGCATTCAGTACTACCTTTGGCCGGTACACGATGACTGGTCGCGCTATGTGCGCTGGCCCGTCATCCTCGTGTTTTGGGGCGTGCTGGCGGTCTGCCTGGTGCGCGGGGTGCGGCGCTGGCAGGGCCGCGACTGGTGGCTGTTGGCCGCCACGGCGACGCTGGGCGCCCTGTTGACGCTGACGATGCTTGCGGTGACCGGGCGCGAGTTGATGGCGCAGCGCCATACGGCGGTCTGGCTGTTGCCGGCCACGCTGTGTGTGTACGTGGTCCTGGCGTATGGGGGCGGGCAACACCGCATGCGGCTGCTTGCCGTGTGGACCGTGGTGGCGGCAGCGCTCAACGTCGCCGTGCTGGTGGATACCTACACGCCCTATGCGCGCACAGGCGATTACGCACGCGTGGCCGAGCACCTGCGTGCGCAGGTGGCGCCGGGTGCGCCGGTGCTGGTGTTCAACGCCGAGGCCGGTATCGCGCTCGACTGGTACTACGACCAACCCATGCAGGTCCTGCCGGCGCCGGAGGACTGGGTGGCCTATAACCTCGATGAGTTCGTACTGCGCGATACCGCGCCGGTCGCGCGGGCACTGCGCACGGCAGAGGGTACGCCCGCCGACGAGGTCTGGCTGGTGAACAATGTGTCGCCCGGGGAAACGAACTACCTGGGGATGGACTACAACCTCGCGCTGCTGCTCGATTATCTGGACACGCACTACGAGCACGTATCGACCACACCGTTCTTCAAGAATGAGGTGCGGCACTATCGCCGCGGGTCGCGCTAGGCCTTCACGCCGCGGCCGCGCACCTGGTCGAGGATGGCCTTGGGCGTCATCAGAATGATGCGCACATCGAGCCACAGCGAGCGCCGCTGCGCGTAGCGGATGTCGAGGCGCACCATCTCGCGGAAGCTCAGGTTGTTCTTGCCCGATACCTGCCACAGCCCGGTCATGCCGGGTACGGCGTCGAAGCGGCCGCCGTGCCAATACGCGTACTCCGCCACTTCATAGGGAATCGGCGGGCGCGGACCGACGAGGCTCATGTCCCCGCGCAGGACATTCAGCAGTTGCGGCAATTCGTCGACTGCGGTCTTGCGCAGCAGGCGTCCCCCGGGAATGATCTGGGGGTCGTTCTCGAGCTTCAGCATGGCCGCCTCTTCGCCGGTGTCTTCGGCATTCACGAGGCGCGCGAGGTGGGCGCGGTGCTGGCTGGTATCCGCATTCACGCGCATCGTGCGGAATTTGAAGACCGTGAACGGCTTGCCCAGATAGCCCACGCGTGTCTGCGTGAATAAGATGGGCCCCGGCGAGACCACGCGTACCCATACGGCTACGGCCAGCAGGACCGGCGAGAGCAGCAACAGCGTGGCCCCCGACACGCCCACGTCGAGCGCGCGCTTCCACAGCGGCAGCGGGCTGGGCAATCCACTGCGGCGTAACCACTCGTCGCTCGGGCGTCCAGCGCCTTCGGCTGGCTGCGCCTGGGTGGTTTCGTCTACGGCTTCGCCATGGCTCCAGTCATCGGGAAACACCCACACGTCGGTCTCGTAAGCGGCGTGCTGTGCCGGCAACTGGGCGCGCACATCGCGCAGGATGCGCTCGGCCCCCGAGCGGTCGGTGTCGTCGAGCAGCACGGCGACGCGCCAGGCCTCGTTCGCAAAGACGAGGCCCTTGCGGTCCGACTCGCGGACGACCGCAAAGATGGCCGCAATGAGGCCGGCCTGCGCATCGGCGCTGTGCGGCCGGAAGAGCACCACGGCGAAGGGATTGCCGCCCCGCTGTGCGCGCAGCCGTTCGTGGCGCAGCTCTCGGCTGAAGGCCTCGGGCGGCAACAGGTCTGGCCAGTTACGGCAGACACGCTCCAACTGTTTGGGTACCTGCAACGGGCGTCGCCCCTTCCTCTGGCGCGCGAAGATTCCTCGCCGGACACACCGTAGGAAGCGTACCACGCCACCTAGAAGTGCGCAAAGCCCTTAAGTGTAGGTGGCATTTGGTCGAAGTGTTCCGGTACCGGCCCATACTCGCGCGGCGCGATGGATTCGGGTAAACTACTGACAGAAGGGGCAGCGGCCGTCCATCGGGGCGCGCCGCGGGGCGTGCCTTATCTGCGTCCGCCGATCAGCAGAAAGCAGCGGTATTCATGTACGCGACTTTTTACGGCTTTCACATTCCAGCCTTTAACATTACGCCCGACCCGGCCTTTCTCTATCTGAGCCCCAGTCACAAAGAGACCCTGGGCACGGTGGTCTATGGCGTCTTGTCGCGCAAGGGCCTGGTGTCTGTGGTCGGCGAGGTGGGCACCGGCAAGACGACGCTCATCCGTGCCGTGCTGGAGCAGACCGATCCGAAGTTCAACCGGCTCATCTACATTGAAGATCCCACGCTCAGCTT
>CAYMLC010000251.1:0-2374 GCA_964390765.1 uncultured Nitrospirales bacterium | reverse complement strand
GGCTGGCGCAGCGGGTCTTTCAAGCGCTGGGACGCAGCTACCCCGAACACAAGCAGCCCGACGAGGCGTGGCGCACGCTGTTGGCGGCGGCGCTCGCGGAGGAACGCGAAGCCAATGTGAACGTAGCGCTGCTGATTGACGAAGCACAACTGCTCAGCCACGACATGATGGAGCAGTTGCGCTTGCTGACGAATCTCGAGACGGACAAGGAAAAGCTGATCACCATAGTCTTGGTGGGGCAGCCGGAATTGCGCATGAAGCTGAGCGACCATGCCCTGCGCCAGGTGGCCGACCGCATTGCGGTCCAGGCGGAGTTGCGTCCGCTCACCGTTTCCGAGAGTCTCGAGTACATCGACTTCCGCATCTCGCGTGCACGCCGGGTCAAGATGGACGTATTTACGCCGCAGGCCAAGCGCCTGATCGCGCGGGCCGCGCACGGTATTCCGCGGCGTATCAATGTGGTCTGCGACAACGCCCTGGTCTCGGGCTATGCCCGGCAAGAGCGGCCGGTACAGGCCGCCACGGTTACGCGGGTTCTGCAAGACCAGCGTATTCACACGCCGTCACCGCGCCGCCCGATAATCGCTTTCGCATCGGTGGGGCTGCTGCTGGTGGCCTTGCTCGGCCTGGTGCTCGCCATCAACCTGTCGCAAGCCGCGCCCCCGCAAAACGGTATTGAACAGCCGCCAGCTGCGGCTGCGCCGATGGAAAGCGAGCTGTCCAGTGCCCCGCAGTCTGTGGCCCAGGCTGCGCCATCTGCGCCGGAGGCGCCTGCCGCCCCTGCAACGCCACCGGTTGCGGCGCCCCCTGTGCTGGCACCCGAGGCGCCTGCTCCTGCACCGACACCGACGCCTGCTTCTCCTGCACCGGCCACCGCTGGCCAAGCAGCGCCTGCGCCCGAACCAGCGCCGGTGCCCCAAGCGGTACCTGCGCCCGAAGCAGCGCCTGCGAGTGAGGGAGCACCTGCGGCTGAAGCAGCGCCCGCGCCTGATACAACTGCGGCGACGCCGACACCGGCACCGCCGGCTGATGCCCCGGCACCCGCTCAAGCGCCTGAAGCAGCGCCCGCGCCGACTTCACCAGCGCCTGCAGCTGAAGCAGCGCCCACGCCCGATGCCTCAGCGCCTGCGGCTGAGGCAGCGTCTGCGCCTGAAGCAGTGGCTCCCATGCCCACAGAACCCGAAGCCGCCCCGCCCGCCGAAACTGCCCCGGCGCCTGCCCCGGCCGAGGCCGCCGAGGTGCCGGCAGCAACGGCGCCCCCGCTCTCGTGGGCGATACGCCCCGGCGATACGTACGAGGGGATTCTGCGCTACGTCTATGGCACCTACACGCCGGAGCTGCGCCGCGCGGTTTCGCAAGCCAATCCTGACGTCGAGGACATCAATTTCATTTTGAGTGGGCGCCGGCTGGTGTTGCCGCGTTTGTCTGGCTACACTTTCCGAACCGAAGCGCCGTCTGGTCCCGTGGGGACTGCGGCTGCCCCGTAGGAGAAAGCGCGTGACCGACATCTACGATGCGCTACAGCGATCGCAACAGGCGCCGGATGAGGCGGACCCCAGACCCGCCTTTGCCCCGGGGGAAGTGCCGCAGGGCATTCCGGAGCGGATGAGCACGGCGCTGTTCGACATGTATCAGCAGGTGCTCAGCCAGGTGGGGCCGGGCCAGGGCATTACCCTCAGCTTTGTCGGGCAGCGCGCCAGTTCGGGCGCGTCGGTCCTGTCGGCACGCTTCGCACAACTTATCGCCAACCTGGTGAAGAAGCGCTTGCTGTATGTAAACGTGAACCCCTCGCGCACGGGCGCCGTCATCTTCGCCGAGGTCTCGGCCGCGCGCGGTCTGTCGGAGTTCATCCATGGCCGGGCCGACCTGTCGGATTGTGTGCGGCGTGCGGGCCAGCTCGATGTGACTACGTTCAGTCTGGGCGAGCTGGACATGGTTGCGCCGCTGCTCGAGGCGCAGGCCTTCGAGGAATGCATGCGCCGCCTGCACGAGGACTATGACCTGGTGGTCTTCGATACGCCGCCGACGGATGAGACGGCGGAGGCCGTGGCCCTGGCGGGCAAGATGGATGGCGTGGTGATGGTCGTCGAGGCCGAGAATACGCGCTGGCAGGTCGCGGCCAAGTTGCGCTCGCGTATCGAGGCACAGGGCGGCCATGTGTTGGGCGTCATCTTGAACCGCCGCAAACTGCACGTGCCCGACTTCATTTACCAGCGCACGTGAGCACGGCGTTCAGGGGGAGGGGGTGGTATCCGGCGGGGTCATCTCGCGCAGCGGGCGCGTGTGCAAGCGCCGGGCATGCTCGCCCATGGGCACTACCTCGAACTGGCGGCCCAGCGTCGCGAGGATGCCCAGGCCTGCAAGCTGCACGACT
>CAYMLC010000250.1:0-5852 GCA_964390765.1 uncultured Nitrospirales bacterium | reverse complement strand
AGGGTGGTCAGCACGCCGCGGCACGCCTCGCTGATTGGGCTGCGCTCGATAAAGAGCGCCTGCCAGATGGCGTCGGCCTGGCCGCGCTTCTCCAGCGCCCAGAAGGCATCGTAGGGCATATCGCTTACCCGGAAGAACTCGGCGACCAGGTAATGGTAGGTCAGCAATTCGTCGATACCGCTGAGCAGCAGTTCGCCGAAGTCAGGCGCGAACAGGTGCGTGTGGATATCGGTGATAGGCGTATCGTTGACCGCATGCTGCACGGCCTTCTTCAGGCCGCTGGCATCGGTAAGGTCAAAGGTACGGTTCTCTACAGCGGACATGGCGAGTCCTCCTTGGCGCGGTGTGCGGGCCCGTGGCCCCTTGAAGGCGGGCGCACGGCGGGCCTTCTTCACCTTAAGGGCCGTGCCCGAAAAGCGTCAAGGCGCCGGGGCTCAGCCGTTCGCAGGTGCCGCCTCGACCCCATGCAGCAGCGCGTCCATGGCGGGCGACAGGATCTCGCGCAGCTCGTCGCCCTCGCGCACGAGGAAGAGCGCGGCCAGGTCGTGCTGCTCGGCGAAGGCCGGGCCGGCCTCCGGGCCCAGCACCATGAGCGCCGTAGCGTAGGCATCGGCCCAGGCGCACGCTTCGTGGACCACGCTGACCGCCGTGAGCGGATGGCGCGCGGGACGGCCGGTGCGCGGGTCGATGGTGTGTGACACCGGCTCCCCGTCGACCAGATAGAAGTTGCGGTAGTCACCGGAAGTAGCCAGGGCGGCATCGGCCAGCGAGACCGCGCGCTGCATGGCACGGCCTTCGGCCATCGGCTTCTCGATACCCACACGCCACACGTCGCCCGAACCATTCAGGCCACGCGCGCGCATCTCGCCTCCCACCTCGACCAGGTAGTCGTTGACCCCTTGCTGCTCCAAGTAGGCGGCCACGGCGTCTACCGCATAGCCCTTCGCCACGGCACTCAGGTCGACGTAGAGGTCGGGCTGCGCCTTGCGAAGTGTGCCCTCTTCCAGCGTCAGCTTCTCGTAGCCCACGCGGTCATACAAGGCGGCCAACTCTTCTTCCGTGGGTGCTTCGGTGCGTTCCTCGGGCCCAAAGCCATAAGCGTTGACGATGGGTCCCACGGTGATATCAAAGGCGCCGCCGGTCTGTTCGCTTACGGTCTGCGCAATGCGCACTACTTCGGCCGTGGGCGGACTTACTTGAAAGGCGGCCGTGCTGTCCAATGCGTTGAAGCGCGACAACTCGGACTCGGGGTCATAGGTCGACATCAACGCGTTCACTTCGTTGAGCGCCGCTTCGATGCCGGCTTCGAACGCCAGCAACTCCTCGGCCTCAAATGCGCCCACCAGTTTCACACTGTACGTGGTGCCCATAATGGGCCCGTCGATGAGGTGTTCGACCGGCCGCCGTTCACAGCCCGACGCCCATACAAAAAACGCGAGCACGGCCAGAGCCGTGCCCGCGCACTGGGGCAAGCGTCGCGGATTACCCAAAGTCATCGAATGCAATCATGTCGTCTTCGACACCCAGGTCATAGAGCATGTTCATGCACGCCTGCAGCATGAGCGGCGGACCGCACAAATAGTACTCGATATCTTCGGGCGCCGGATGGTTCTTGAGATACTCCTCGTACAACACCTGGTGAATAAACCCGGTGTGGCCGGTCCAGTTGTCTTCCGGCAGGGGCTCGCTCAGCGCCACATGCCAACTGAAGTTGGGGTGCGCTTCCTGAATCGAATCGAAGTCTTCCTCGTAGAACATCTCGCGCAGGCTGCGCGCTCCGTACCAGAACGTGACCTTGCGATCGGTATTGAGGCGCTTGAACTGGTCGAAGATGTGCGAGCGCATGGGCGCCATACCCGCACCACCACCGATAAAGCACATCTCGCGCTGGGACTCCTTCGCGAAGAAGTCGCCAAAAGGTCCCGAGATGGTTACGTCATCGCCGGGCTTCAGGCTGAAGATGTAGGATGACATCACGCCTGGGGGAATGCCTGTACTTTTCGGCGGCGGCGTAGCAATACGCACGTTGAGCATAATCTTGCCGTACTCTTCGGGATAGTTTGCCATCGAGTAGGCACGCGTCATCGGCTCGTCCACCTTCGACTCGATATCCCAAAGATTGAATTGGTCGTAGACATCCCGATACTCGGGCTCGATTTCGAAGTCCTCGAACTTCACGTGATGTGGCGGGCAGTCGATCTGGATATAGCCGCCTGCGCGGAATGGCACCGCTTCGCCTTCGGGCAACTGCAGCACCAGTTCCTTAATGAAGGTGGCCACGTTGTGGTTGCTGACCACTTTGCAGTTCCACTTGCGGACGCTGAAGACCTCGGCGGGCACCTCGATCTTCATGTCCTCCTTCACCTTCACCTGGCAGGAGAGACGGCACCCTTCGCGCGCCTCGCCGCGGCTGATGTGCGAGGCCTCGGTCGGCAGCATCGAACCGCCGCCTTCCGTAATGTTGACCTTGCAGACGCCGCAACTGCCCTTGCCGCCACACGCCGAGGGAATGAAGATCTTCTGCTCCGCCAGCGCACTGAGCAGCGACGTTCCGACGGGCACCTTGATCGCCTTGTCCGCGTCGTCGTTGATCGTCACTGTCACATTGCCGCTGGCGACCAGGCGTGATTTCGCCATCACCAACACGCCTACGAGCGAGAGGATGACGAAGCAAAACATGAACACGCCCATCACAACGGTAAACATATGGCACTACCCTTTGTACGGTTTAGCAGCCTCGGGTTGGCTGACCAGCCGCGGCTGGACCGGCGCTTACAACTGAATGCCGCTGAAGGCCATGAAGCCCAGCGCCATAAGGCCTACTACCAGGAACGTAATGCCCAGACCGCGCAATCCCGGGGGCACATCGCTATACACCATTTTCTCGCGGATGGCGGCCAGCGCAACAATTGCCAGCATCCAGCCGACGCCACCGCCCAGGCCGAATACCACACTCTCGCCGAAGTTGTAGTTGCGCTCCTGCATGAACAGCGACCCACCGAGAATGGCGCAGTTCACTGCAATGAGCGGCAGAAAGATGCCGAGCGTCGAATAGAGCGCGGGCACATACTTGTCGAGCACCATCTCCACCAACTGCACGGCCGCGGCGATGCTGCCGATGTAGCTGAGGAAGGTCAGGAACTCGAGGTTCACTACCGACATCGACGGGTGAATCCACGCCATGGCGCCATCGGCCAGGAAGTACGCGTAGATCAGATAATTCAGGGGCACGGTGAGGCCGAGCACGAAGATGACGGCCCCGCCCAAGCCGATAGCAGTGTCGACCTTTTTCGACACCGCCAGAAACGAGCACATGCCCAGGAAAAAGGCGAGGGCCAGGTTTTCGATGAAGACCGCCTGAACGAAGATACTGAGGTAATGTTCAATCATGGGTTAGGCCTCCTCAATCTGTTCGGGCTTCCACGTGCGGATGGCCCAAATGAAAAGACCAATCAGGAAGAAGGCACCCGGTGAAAGCACCATCAGGCCGTTGGGGTTGTACCAGCCGCCTTCGGTGTACGGGGTCAGCAATTGATAGCCGAACAGCGAACCGGAGCCGAACAGTTCACGGAAGAAGGCGGTAGCCAGCAGAATGATGCTGTAGCCCATCGCATTGCCGACGGCGTCGACCACGCTCATGAAGGGCCCGTTCTGCATCGCGTAGGCTTCGGTTCGGCCCATCACGATACAGTTGGTGATGATGAGGCCGACGAACACGCTCAACTGCTTGCTGATGTCGAACATGTAGGCCTTGAGAAACTGGTCGGCCACAATTACGAACGAGGCGATTACCGACAACTGCACGATAATGCGGATGCTGCCGGGAATCTGATTGCGCAGCAGACTGATGACCAGCGACGAACCGGCCATGACAAAGATCACGGCCAGACACATCACGACCGACGGCTGCATCTGTGTGGTGACGGCAAGTGCCGAGCAAATACCCAGCACCTGCAACGCAATGGGGTTGTTGTTGAACAGAGGGTCGAGGAGAACCTCGCGCTCTTTTTTCCCAGACTTCATGTGCTATGCGCTCCTGCTCGCTTGAAACTCATCCAGGAACGGGCCAAACGCTTCTTCACCCAGCCAGAAGTGCAGCATGTTCGTCACGCCGCGGCTGGTGATTGTCGCCCCGCTTAAGCCATCCACCTTATAGGGCGCCTCCGATGCCGGGCCGGCCGCGCCCTTGATGACTTCGATGCGGACCTCACCATTCTCCCCAAAGATTTTGCGCCCGTTCCACTTGCTCTTCCAGTTCGGATTGTCCACTTCACCGCCTAGGCCGGGTGTTTCCGCGTGTTCATAATACGTCAGGCCACGTACCGAATAATCCTGCGCGTCCAGGGCGATGAAGCCCTTGAGTGTCGACCACAGGCCCTTACCCTCGATGGGCAGCACCAGCATGTCCACCTGGCCGTTCTTCACCACCTCGTAGACTTGCGCGCGCGTGGGCATGGTCTGCACCTGCGCGTCATTGTCGGGCGCGGCCACCATCTGCACCTTCTCCGCCGCAAAGTTGGCCGCCTCTTCTCCGGTGGTCACCTGGTAGGTCTCGAGGTCGACGACGATGGGCGTCACCTGCTTGAATCGCTCGAGCACTTCTTCTTCAGTCAGGCGCTCGCCCGGCTCGATGATCTGTGCCGCCGCCAGGATGTTCTTTTTCTTGTCGAGTAGCGCATTGGTCTCCTGCAGCGGGCGCAGGGCCACGGCCGAGATGGACACCATCAGGGAACAGCCGAGGCACATGCTGAGTGCGAAGATGAAGATGCGCTTGCCGCTAAACTGTTGCACTGCGCGCGACCCTCCGGTTGATGTTGGCGCTGATCGAGAAATGGTCGATCACGGGCGCGAAGACGTTCATCAGGAGTATGGCCAGCATCCAGCCCTCTGGATAGGCCGGATTTACGGTGCGCACGAGGATGCCAAGAACCCCAATGAAAAATCCATATATCAGCTTGCCGCGCTCGGTGTAGGCGCTCGATACCGGGTCGGTGGCCATGAACACCAGCGCAAAGGCCATGCTGCCGCTTACGAATTGCCAGTGGAACGGCAGGTTCATCAGGCCATTGGTTTCACTGCCCACCGCGTTGAGCGCCAGCGTGGCGAGAAGTCCTCCCGCTACCACGCCGGCCATGGTTCTCCATGAGCCGATTCCGGTGCCTATCAATATGCCGGCACCCAATAGCACGGCCAGGGTTGAGGTCTCCCCCATCGATCCCGGCACCACGCCCAGGAAGGCGTCGAGCCATGTCAATTCGCCGTCCCACCACCAGGTGCTTGTGAGCGCGGCGACCGGGTCCGCAATCGCGTCGGGGCTCTCGAAGGCCGCAACCTTGCCCAGAATCGTCGCGCCGCTGAAAGCGTCTACGGCGTTTTCGTCGCTTACCGCCGTCCAGACCCTGTCGCCACTTATCTGCGCGGGATACGCGAAGAACAGGAACGCACGCGCCGTCAGCGCCGGGTTCATCCAGTTCATCCCCGTACCGCCGAAGATCTCCTTACCAATCAGCACACCGAAGGTAATGCCGACGGCCACCTGCCACAGCGGAATCGTGGGAGGCAGTGTGAGCGGGAACAGCATGCCGGTGACCAGGAAACACTCGTTCACCTCGTGGCGGCGCACAATGGCGAACAACACCTCGATGTGGCCACCGACAATGAAGGTTACGGCCACCACCGGGAAGTAATAGAGCGCACCGTGGAAAATGCTGGCGAGCACGTTGTTGGCGTTGTAGCCCACACCAAGAAAATCAATGATCCAGCCGCGCCAGCCTTCGGCCGATTCACCGGCGGCGATAGCGAGGTTGGCTTGATAGCCGGTGTTCCACATCGCCATGAGCACGCACGGCACC
>CAYMLC010000249.1:0-5865 GCA_964390765.1 uncultured Nitrospirales bacterium | reverse complement strand
ATCTCGTCCGGCCCGTTAAGCGGCAGCGTGAAGTTCTCCAGATACATCCACGGCCCGGGGCCCTGGTCTTCGTGGTTGCCAATCGCCGGGATCAACTGCCGTTGTTCGTAAATGCCCGTCGCGTTGTGGAAGAAGCTGTCCCAGTCGTCGCGCTCGTTGCCCCGGTTCACCAAGTCGCCCGCCATCACATAGAAGCGCGCTTCGGGCTGGCGCTCGTAGGCCTTGTGCACCAACTCGCCCCACGTGTCGAGCCCGTTCTGCGCATCGCCCATATAGATGAACTGAAACGGCTCGGGCTCGGCCGGCGCGGTGCTGAAGGTGGCCGTGCAACACCACGGACCATCCGTGCCGGTACCAACCTGATAGCGGTAGTCCGTGTCCGGCTGCAGCCCCGTCAGTGTCGCGGTGAAGCGGTGCACCACAGGGTCATTGGCCAAGTACGTATCTTCCTGCACGATGCGCTCGGCTTCGATGATGATCGGGGCGCTGTCTTCGGACGCGGGCCAGTAGCTGACCGCACCCTGTTCGACGGCCGTGCTGGTGCGCCACTGTATCGTCTGCGTGGTCTTCGGGTCGTCCGACCAGGTCAACGTCACGAAGTCCGGCGCGTCGGTGGCGGGATAGTCGGTCTGCCGCCAGATGTTCACCATCAGCGTATCGTCTTCGCGGCCTTCCAGCCCGCGCACGATCGTGCCACCCTCCCACGCACTGGGGTACTCCTCGAGCTGCCAGTCGAAATCGTCCGCATAAATGCGCGCACCTTCTTCCACGTCGGTGGTGCGATGCTGACCCGGATACACCTCGCTGATGTCGACCGCCGCGCCGGGCTCGATGCCCTGCACGACCGTGAAGTACTGCTCGCCACGCCCGTCGATGTTGGAGTAGCCCAACTCGACGCGGCCCGCGGGAAACACGCGCGTCCACACTTCGTACTTGCGGCCGTTGGCGCGTGCCTCGGCATCGAGCGCGGTAAAGCCCCGCGCCGCCAGCCAGAAGGGGCGGCTGTCCTCCGGGCCGTTCCACGCCACGTGCACGGTGGCGGGCTGGTCGATGTTGAACGCAAGGAACTGGGTGCCCAGCACCTGGCGCTCGTCTTCGGTCATGAAGGCCAGCACGCGCTCGGCGGTCAGGCTGGTCAACTCCTCGGGCGTCATGGTGTCGCGCATGCGCTCGAGAATGGTGGCGACGGTATCGTGAATCGAAGGCTGACCGCCGACATGGGCGACGGCCACCAAGGCGGTGGACAGGCACACGGCGGCTGCGAGAACGTAACGAGACATAACTTCCTCCCGGGGGTTGGCCTGTACTGCTTGGACTCTAGGACCTGAAACGGCGGTGGCGCAAGCCCGCACCCAGCAACAGCAGCGCCACCAGCGCCATACCGGCCGCGGCTACGCCGGCATCACCTCCGCGCGCCCCCGCCACCGGTCCGGCGTTGGGGCCGGCGCCCCCTCCGTTTCGTGCCTGCACCCAATAATACACCGTAATGGGCCGGGTAGTGGGCTCCCCTTGGCAGCCCTGTGCCGGCACCACCTCGGGCGCGGGCGCATCAGTATCGAGGAAGTTGGCCACCACCAGCGATTCCGCCACCACGCTTGCCGCGTCAAAGTCCGGCGAAGCCGCCCGCCACACGCGATACTGTGTCGCCCCGGGCCACAGGTCCCACCGCAGCTGCACGCCGCGCTCGTTCGAAGCGTTGCTCGCCGTGAAGCCGGTCACCGCCGGGGGCGCCTGGGGCACGGCGGGGTCGGTGCCCGCATCGCGCTCGTCCCCGTCCTCGCGCCCGTCCTGGTCGGTATCGCGCGAACGCGGGTCGAGCCCGTTCTCCGCCTCAAACTGGTCGCTCAGACCGTCGTCGTCGCTGTCGAGGTCGAGCGCATTGGGCGCGCCGTCGCCATCGGTATCGGCGTCCGTCTCCTCCACGTCCAACAGCGTATCGCCGTCGCTGTCTTCGTCCAGCAGATTCGGCGTGCCGTCGCCGTCGCGATCGTCCGCGCCTTCCACGGCATCGGCAATGCCATCGCCGTCCTGGTCGCCCGTGGTCACAATCGGCTGCCACTGTGCGCGCGCCTCGGCGTTGTGCGGAAAGAACAGCAGCACGCCTTCGGCGGCACTGTTCAGATAGCGCGCCTCGTCCCAGAACACCGACACCACCGAGCCGCCACCGGCCCACTGGGCGGGACCCGCTGGCGCGGCGGGCACGAAGTCGAGCGGCGGCGCGTTCACGTCGAATGTAAGCAACGGCGTCTCGTCGATGGTCGTAAAGGTATCGCCCGCCGTGGTCGACGCGCGCACGAAGAAGGGCACCGGCCCCTCGCCTGCCATCAGTCGGCTCACGGGCACGGGCAGGACCGCCACGTCGTTCAACAGGGCAAAGGTGTTCTCCTGCTCGGGCGTATAGCCGTTCAGGGGGCCCACCCGTTCGCGCACGGTGCCCATGCCGTTCTCGAAAAAGGCACGCACGCCGAAGTCATCGCCGGCGAAGGGGCCGTCTGCGCTGTCGTTGTGGAGCGTCACATCCGGTTCGCCGTCGCGGTCGGTATCGAACAAGACCTCGAACTGCACGCCGCTGGGCGTGTGCCAGGGCGCATAGGTCGCCAGCCCGATGTAGAGCGTGGGTTCGGCCTCCAGCGTGGGGGCCGGCGCAATCGTCGCACCGACATAACGCAGGTCGGCCATGGCGCCGAGTGCGCCAGGGGTCGTGATGCGCGGGCTGCGGTGCAGCAGGGCGAACGGATAGGCCAGTGCGCGCACGCCCTCGGGCGGATTGCCCGCGATGCTGAGGCCGCGGCCGGCCAATTCCAGGGCCGGCCGTGCGGGCGTGGTGGCATCCATCGGGCCCGGGGTGCGAAGGGTGCTACTGGGCCGCGCGATGGCGAAATACGGCAGCCGCCGTTGCACCGCACCCTCGGCGAGCGTCACCACGATATCGCCCGCTACGCGTGTGAGATAATGGCGCGGCGCACCATCGCGAACCGGCGACACGTCGCTCGGTCGTGGCTGCCCGCAACGCGCCGGGTCGACTGTGATGTCCAGTTCGACATCGACGAATTCGCCCGGCGCAAGCGTGCCCGATTCGGGTCCTGCAAGCGCGACGGTCACGCCCGGCACGTTCCGCGCCACCTCGACGCGCACGGCATAGTCTTCGACCAGCTCGGCCCCGCGATTCCAAACGCGCACAGTTTCGCGGAAGGTCGTCGTGGCCGCTGGCTGCAGCAGCGGAAAGCTCACCGAAGCGCGCGCCGGTTGGTCCCGGTGAAACACGATAACGTCGCTGTCGAGCGCGGACAGCGGCTGCGTGCGGCCCGCGCCCGCGCGGGTAGGGCCCGCCGCATCGACGCGCCCGCCCGCCGATACTTGTACGTTGGTCAGGGCGCTGTTCAGCAGCAGCGCCTTCAGCTCGGCCGCGCGCCAATCGGGCCGCCATTGCCGCAACAAGGCCATGACGCCCGCGATATGGGGGGCGGCCATCGACGTGCCGGAGCGCAGCGCGGCGAAGTTGCGCATGTCGGCCGACAGAATGCGCACGCCCGGCGCCGCCAGGTCGGGCTTCAGGATGACGCCCCCGGGTCCATAGGCGGGCCCGCGTGAAGTGAAGAGCGCCAGCGCATCGGGCCGCTCGGGAATGCCGGCATCGGGGTCTTCGTCGGCCACGGCCGCCACACTGATTGCGCTGGGTGCGCTGCCCGGGAGGCCATGCGCGAAATAGATGTCGCCGGAATTGCCGGCCGAGGCCACCACGATAACCCCCGCCGCCGCCGCGTTCTCGGAGGCCACGACTTCGGGCAAATCGTTGCGGCCATACGGCGCACCCAGCGACATATTGATTACATCCAGCCGGTCACTGAAATCGCCATCCGCGTTCGGGTCGACGGCATACTCGAGCGCGGGAATGAGCACCTCGGTCTCGCCGCCCGCGCCAAATATCTTCAGCGCGTGAATGGCGGCCCGCGGCGCCACGCCGGGTGCCAGCGCCAGTCCCTCAAACGGCACCGAACGGTCGTACGGGCCGGCGAAGGTCGCGCCATCGCCCGCTACCCCGCGCCCCGCTACGATGCCGGCCACATGCGTGCCGTGCCCATTCTGGTCCATCGGGTCCGCATCGGGCCGGGGCACGCTGGTCGCGGGGTCGTCCAGGTCATAGGCATCGCCGACGAAATCGAAGCCGCCCACCACGTGTGCATTGGGAAAGGGTTCGCCGCCAAAGGTGGGATGCAGATAGTCGAGTCCGGTATCGATAACACCGATCGACACCCCCTCCCCCGTCAGGCCGCCACCCAGCGCTTCCCACACCTCGTCCACGCCCAGCCAGGGCACGCTCGACTCGACCTGCACCGCAAAGCGCCGCGCCCGATGGACGGCGCGCACCGCGGGGTCGGCCGCGAGCGCCGCGCGCAAATCGGCATCGGCGAACAGGGCTATACCGTTGAAGACACGCTGCGTCTGGTAGGCCACGGCGGGCGCGCGCCGCTTTGCGCTCAGCCGCCCCAGCAGGCCCTGCTGTTCCGCGCGGTTGGCGGCTACCTGGGCCTTCGCCGCCGCCCCGCTATTCCCGCCCTGCTTGGCGCTCTGGGCCGCCGCCTCGACCGCCGCAAGCCCATGCAGCTCAACGATATACAACTGCTCTGCGCCAGCACCCGCCGCAAGCGTCAGGATTACAGCCAAGTAAAGACAACGTTGTACCTGACGGGAGCGGAGTAATACCCGCATAAGTTTCCAGTTCCGGTGTTGCCCAAACACACCGCGCAGTCTAACACAGCGCGCGTCAGCACACAGGCACCGTGAACGCCTCAGGAGGACGATATGGCGACCCTGCGAGTAGGTGAATTTTTGCAGGAACTGAATGAAAAGCAACGGGCGATGGTGGACCGCTTTCGCCTGTGGAAGGCAGACGCCGAGACGGAGGAGGCGGCGGACAGCTTCGAGCTGGTCGCGGTCAAGATCGAGGAGTTGCGTGCCAAGCTGCACACGTATGCACAGACGCTGCGCCCCGCTGAAGCGGACAAGTGGCTGAAGCCGGCGCCGCGCCTGCGCGCCATAGACGAGTTCCTGAAGGAGCCGGCGGAAAAACTGGACAAGGAACATGCCGACTACCTGGCCGGTGTGGCGGGTGCCCGCCTGATGGAGGTGTATTCGCCCCTTACGCAGGTGACAACGCCCGAGACACTGCCCGAAGCCTTTGGCCAGTTGGAAGAAAACCTGCAGAGCGAGTGGCGCGAGGCACAGTTCGACTTGTCCGGCGGCCGCGTCTAGCGCTCAGCCACCCGACAGCAGCCGTCCGATGCGGTGCTCGGGGTCGATGCGCAGAATCTGTTCACCCACCTCGCGGGCCGCATCGCCACGGCCGACGTGCTGCAGGCACAGCCCGCGCTTCGCCAGCATATCGAGCCGGGTAAAGTGTTCGCCGAACGAGGTGTAGTGCCGCTTGTTCTCCGCACGGTCCTCGGCGCTGCGGTACGCGTCGAGCGCCTCCCCAAAGCGCTCTTGGGCAAACAGCAACTCGCCGCGCAGGAAGTAGCCTTCGGGCTGGTTGGGGTTTGACTCGACCAACTGCTCGATAATCCTTTCGGCACGCACCATCGACTCGGCCGCCAGCTGCGCATCGCCTGAGAGGTTGGCCGCGCGGCCCAGCAGGTACAGCACGCCGAAGTTGGCGCCCCCCAGTTCGAGGGCCGCCTTCGCCTTCTTCGTCGCCTCGGTCCAGCGCCCCTCGTGGAATTCGCAGTGCGCCTCGCCCAGGCGCGCGCGTGCATTCTCAGGCTGGTGCGCCACCACCTCGGCAAACAGTTCACGCGCCCGCGCCACCTTGCCCAGTTCGAGTGCCGCGTACGCCAGGTCCACGCGCGCGTGCACCAGGTTCGGCTT
>CAYMLC010000248.1:0-5873 GCA_964390765.1 uncultured Nitrospirales bacterium | reverse complement strand
AGGTCGAGCGCGATGATATGCCCGGCTTTCTTGTCGCTTGCGATATGCGCGATGCGGCGCGCGTCGGGGATGAATCCAGGTTCGTTCGAGGCGGTCTTCTTGCGCAGAACCGTCGACACAGAATGCTCCTTGTGGGTTACTCGTCCAGGACGCGCTTGAGCACTTCGTTTACCATCGCGGGGTTGGCCTTCCCGCGTGAGGCCTTCATTACCTGCCCTACGAAGAAGCCGAACAGCTTGTCCTTGCCTGCCTTGTATTGCTCGTACTGTTTGGGATTCGCCGCCACCGACTCGCGCACCATAGCCTCGATGATGTGATCGTCGGAGATCTGGGTGAGGCCCTTGGCCTCCACGATTTCGCCCGGCGCCTGGCCGGTGGCGAACATCTCGGCCAACACATCTTTGCCAATCTTACCGGAAATCGTGCCATCATCGATAAGGCGCAGCATCGCCGCCAGGTGCGTGGCGGAAACCGGGCAGTCGGGGAAGTCGCTGCCGGCTTCGGTCATGAGCGCCTGCAGGTCGCCCATCACCCAGTTCGCGGCCTGCTTGGCGTCTACCTCGTGTCTGGCCACCTCTTCATAGTAGTCGGCCAGCGCGCGGGTGGCCGTCAGCACCGACACATCGTAGTCCGACAAACCGTGCGTCTGCTTCAGCCGTTCGCGCCGTGCGGGCGGCAATTCGGGCATCTGCTCGCGCAGGCGCTGTTCCCACGCCTCGTCGATAACAATGGGCAGCAGGTCGGGGTCGGGGAAGTAGCGATAGTCGTGGGCCGACTCCTTGCTGCGCTGCGAGAAGGTGACGCCGCGGGCCGCGTCCCAGCCGCGCGTCTCCTGCACCAGTGTGCCCCCTTCTTCCAGCACCTGAATCTGGCGCTTCACTTCGTACTCGATGGCCTTCTGGACTCCGCTGAACGAGGCCACGTTCTTCACTTCCGTCTTCGTACCGAATTCGGTCGTGCCGCGCGGGCGCACGCTGATATTGGCCTCGGCCCGCAGCGAGCCCTCTTCCATGTTGCAGTCGCTCACGCCCAGGTATTGCAGGTGCTGCTTCAGACTGGTCAGATAGGCGAAGGCCTCTTCCGCGCTGCGAATGTCGGGCTCGGTCACAATTTCGAGCAGCGGGATGCCGCAACGGTTGAAGTCCACGCCGCTGCCGCCCGCCAGGCCATG
The DNA here is from genome assembly GCA_964390765.1 of uncultured Nitrospirales bacterium. Classification (GTDB taxonomy): domain Bacteria; phylum Hydrogenedentota; class Hydrogenedentia; order Hydrogenedentales; family JAGMZX01; genus CAYMLC01. Next base: position 4,702 of record CAYMLC010000248.1, on the reverse strand, counting down.
TGTGTTGCTGCCGGTATCTTCTTCCAGGTGCGCGCGCGTAATGCCGATGCGCTTCTTTGTGCCGTCGACTTCAATCTCGATCGCGCCGTCGTAGCATAAGGGCAGATCGTATTGGCTGATCTGATAGTTCTTCGCGAGGTCGGGATAGAAGTAGTTCTTCCGGTCCATCTTCGACCAGCGCGAGATGGTGCAATTCAGGGCCAGCCCCACCATCACCGAAAATTCGATGGCCTTCTTGTTGATGACCGGCAAGGTGCCGGGCAGCCCGAGCGTGACCGGGCAGACATTCGTATTGGGTGGCGCCTTAAAGTTCGTGCTGGTCGGGCAGAACACCTTCGATTCGGTGGCCAGCTGCACGTGCACTTCCATGCCGACAATGGTTTCGTAGTCCGCCATGGCGGGGGTCTCCGCGGTGGTGCTCATGCCAGCGCCGGGGCGGGCAGCGCTTCGCCGCGCACCCGTTCATAGGCCGCGGCACAGCGCAGCACGCTCGCCTCGTCGAATGCCTTGCCCATCAGTTGCAGCCCAATGGGCAGGCCCGCCGCCGATTGGCCGCACGGCATCGAGAGGCCCGGCCCGCCGTACAGGTTGAGGCTGATGGTGTAGATGTCGCTCAAGTACATGGCCAGGGGGTCGTCCTTCTTCTCGCCCAGGGCAAAGGCGGGCGCCGGGGTGGTGGGCGCGGCCAGCACATCACACTGCTCGAAGGCGGCGTCGAAGTCGTTGCGGATAAGGCGCCGCGCCTTCTGCGCCTTCAGGTAGTACGCGTCGTAATAGCCGCTCGACAGCACGTAGGTGCCCAACATGATGCGGCGCTTCACCTCGTCGCCAAAGCCTTCGCTCTTGCTCTTCACATACATCTCGCGCATGGTCTTCGCGTCGGGGCTGCGATAGCCATAGCGCACCCCGTCGAAGCGCGCCAGGTTCGCGCTCGCTTCCGCCGTGCAGATGATGTAGTAGACAGCCACGGCATACTTCGCGTGCGGCATCGACACCTCGACCGTCTTCGCGCCGGCGGCTTCCAGTTGCGTCACGGCCGCCTCGACCGCCGCGCGCGTCTCGTCGCCCAGTCCTTCGGCGAAGTATTCTTTGGGCAGGCCGATGCGCAGCCCGTCAAGGCCTTGGTCGAGCACGGCCGTAAAGTCCGGCACTGCGACTTGCGCCGAGGTCGAGTCGCGCCGGTCGTGGCCGCAAATCGCATGCAGTGCGAGCGCCATGTCGCGCACGTCGTGCGTAAAGGGCCCTATCTGGTCGAGTGACGAGGCGAAGGCGACCAGCCCCCAGCGCGATACGCGGCCGTAGGTTGGCTTCATGCCGATGCAGCCACACAGCGAAGCCGGCTGCCGGATCGAGCCGCCCGTGTCGCTGCCGAGGGAGAAGGCGCACAGCCGCGCACTCACCGCCGCCGCCGAGCCGCCGCTCGATCCGCCGGGCACGTGCGCGAGGTTGTAGGGGTTGCGCGTGGTGTGCAGCGCGCTGTTCTCGGTCGACGAGCCCATCGCGAACTCGTCCATGTTCAGCTTGCCGAGGAACACCGCGCCCGCGGCTTCGAGCTGCTGTACACAGGTTGCGTCGAAGGGGCTGCGGTAGTTGCCGAGGATTTTCGAGCAGCAGGTGGTGTGCCCCTCGCGCGTACACAGCAGGTCTTTCAAGCCCACCGGCACACCGCCCAGCGGGCCCAGGGTTTCGCCGTTGGCCTGCGCGGCATCGAGGGCCTGTGCCCGCGCCAGAGCAGGCGCCTCCCACACTTCCGTATACGCCTTCACCTGCGGGTCGACCTGCGCGATTCGCTCGAGAAAGGCCTGGGTCACCGCTTCGGCAGTGACCTCGCCCGCGGCGATGGCCGCTGCGATTTCATGGGCCGTGCGTTCGGTCCAGCTGCCGCTCACGATTCGGCTCCCGTGTCCAGAATCTTCGGCACCAGGTAGTACTCGCCGTCGGTTTTGGGCGCGTTGGCCAGGGCGGCATCGCGGTCGAGCGGGGGCTCGACCACGTCTTCGCGCAGCACGTTCACCATGTCGAGGGTGTGCATCATCGGCTCGACCCCTTCGGTGTCGAGTTCGTTCAACTGCTCCACGTATTCGACGATACGGCTCAGCTCTTTGGTCAGGCGTGCCTGCTCGGCCTCGGACAATTCCAGTTGGGCCAGGCCCGCCACATAGGCGACAGTTTCGGGGGTGATACGGCTCATGCGCGGGGCGTTCTCCGGTGCGTTGCTACGCGCCAGATGCTAGCAAAGCCGGTTCAGGCAAAGCCAAGGCCGCGGGCGCTCAGGGCCATTGCCGCTTCGTCTGCTGGCGCGCCTCGAGCGAGCGGGCCAGGTGCGTCTGCAGCAATTCGTACAGCTCTTCACTCAGCTCCATCAACCGCTCTTCTTCCGGCACCACCTCCATCAGGCGCATCCGTTCTTCGCGCTCGACCTGCTGATAGTTCGACACGATGGCGCCGACCACCAGGTTAATCAGCAGGTAGGTGCCGATAACCATCCAGCTCACGTGATACAGCGTGACCAGCCAATAGTTGTTGTCGGCCAGGCCGCTGTAGCGCAGGTCGGTCCAGTCTTCGCCGGTGAGGGAGCGGAAGAGCGAGAAGAAGGCCTCGTGCAGCGTGCCATATTCGCTGGGCTGGGTTTCGCCGAACAGCTTCACGCCCAGCACGGCGTAGATGTAGAAGCAGATAAACATCAGCAGGGCGATGTTCGCCATCGAGCGCAGCGAGCGCATGAGCACGTTGACGATGATGCGCAACTCGCGCAGGGTGCCCACCAGGCGCAACACGCGAAACACGCGCAGCACGCGCAGGAGCGTGCCGGCCGGCCCCGCCTGCGGCACAAAAGCCGCGCCCACCACGATGAGGTCGAAGACGTTCCAGCCGCTGCGAAAGAACTTGACCGTGGATTCGCGCGCGTAGAACTTCAGCGCCAACTCGACCACGAAGAAGGCCACGCATGCCCACTCGAGCACGGGAATCAGCGGATGCGGAATGTACAGATACAGGCCGATCAGGAAGGCATTGAGGATGATAACCACGATGACCAGTTGCTGGAACCCGTCACTTTCCACCAGCGCGCGCACCGTCATGGCGCCTACACTCCTGCGCTCTTGGCGCGATACTCCTGCGCCGCCCTCAGCCGGGCTGCCGGCGCATCAACCGATGTTCTGGACGAGGCAGGCGATACCCTGGCCGCCGCCGATACACATGGAGGCCACGCCGTATTCGACCCCGCGCCGGCGCATTTCATAGACCAGCGTGGTCACGATACGCGCGCCACTGGCGCCGATCGGGTGGCCGAGGGCAATGGCGCCACCGTTCACATTGGTGCGCTCGGAGGGCAGGCCCAATTCGCTCATCACTGCGAGCGATTGTGCCGCGAAGGCCTCGTTGAGCTCCCACAGGTCAATGTCCCCGATTTCCAGCTTGTTGGCCTTCAGCAGTTTCGTCACCGCGCTCACGGGGCCCATGCCCATGTAGGCGGGGTCGCAGCCGCTCGCGCGCACGTCGCGCAGATAGGCCAGGCCCGTACCGGCCGGCACGGCTTCGGCCGCCGCCACAATCATCAGGCTGGCGCCGTCGTTAATGCCCGAGCTGTTGCCCGCCGTCACCGAGCCATCGCCCTTGAAGGCGGCGCGCAGCTTGCCCAGCGCTTCGGCCGTGGTGCCGGGGCGCGGGTGTTCATCGCGGTCGACCACCACTTCTTCCTTACGCTTCTTCACGGTCACCGGGGCGATCTCGTCCTGGAAGCGGCCGGCGTCCATGGCCGCGGCACAGCGCGCCTGGCTCTCGGCGGCGAAGGCGTCTTGTGTCTCGCGCAGCACGCCATGGTACTGGGCCACGTTTTCGGCGGTGATACCCATGTGATACTGGTTGAACACGTCGGTCAGGCCGTCGTGCACCATGTGGTCGAGCGCCTGCACATGGCCCAGCCGCGCACCGCTGCGCAGCTCCGGCAGCAGATAGGGGGCGCGGCTCATGTTCTCGATGCCGCCCGCCAGCACGCGCTCCGCCTGGCGCGTCTGAATGGCCTGCCAGGCCAGCCCCAGCGCCTTCATGCCCGAGCCGCACACCTTGTTCACCGTGTACGCCGGCACCCCTTCCGGGATGCCGCTGTTCAAAGAAACCTGGCGCGCAGGGTTCATGCCCTGTCCCGCCTGCAACACGTTACCGCCGATGGTCTCGTCGATATCGTGTGGCGCGACCCCGGAACGCGCGAAGGCGGCCTTCGCCGAGACCACGCCCAACTCGGCCGCGGGCACGCTGGCAAAGGCGCCGCCGAGGGTACCCATTGCGGTTCGATTGACGCCGGCAAGAATTACACCGCGCATGATAGGTGCTCCCCGCGAGAAGATGTGGTTTCGGCTCCGGGCCGGCCGCCTCTTTGCCCGGAACCGGAAACATACCATGCGGACGCCACGTGCAGCAGGTTGACCGAGTGCGATGCGCCGGTCCCGCGCGCCGGCTGGCAGCGGGCCGCAGGTTGGCCACACGCTGCGATTCTGCTAATTTGAAGGCTTGGACGTAGGCTGGTCGGGCTGGCTGGTTCGGGAGCAGGCATGAGCGAATATCCGAAATCGTGCGTTATTGGCGCCGGGCCGAGCGGCATCACCGCGTGTAAGGCGCTGCGCGAGCGCGGCCTGCCCTACGACTGCTTCGAGATGAGCGACGACATCGGCGGGGTCTGGTACTACAACAATCCCAATGGACG
>CAYMLC010000247.1:5570-5901 GCA_964390765.1 uncultured Nitrospirales bacterium | reverse complement strand
GCCGCAGCTCCTCGGCCATTGCGCGCAAGGCAGGCGTGTCGCCTGCGGTATAGGCCAGCGTGCCCGGGTCGACGAAGCGCACCAGCATATCGATGTGGCCGTCGGTGTCGTCGCCCTCGAGTTCACCGTGTTCGAGCCACAGCACGCGCTGTGTGCCCAGTCGCGCGCGCAATTGCGCTTCCACCTCCGCTCGCGTCGCCGGGCCGTTGCGGTTTGGATGCAGCAGGCAGGCGGCTGTCGTCATCACGGTGCCGGCGCCGTCGTTCTCCACAGCGCCGCCTTCAAGCACCCAGGGCGCGCGTTCATAGCAGGTGCGCCCGTAGAAGCCAGC
>CAYMLC010000247.1:0-5560 GCA_964390765.1 uncultured Nitrospirales bacterium | reverse complement strand
ATCGTCGCGTGTGTGCGGATACTTGCCGCCCCACCCATTGAACCGCATATCGATCAGGCGCGGCGCGGCGCCTTCAAAGATGCTGAGTGGCGCATGGTCGCGCGCCCACACATCGTCGGCTTCCGCGGGCCACAGGGCGATCGCCGGCCACGGCGCGTTCACCTGCCGAAGTGCATGCCGCACCGCTTCAGGCTGAGCCACCGCAATGCGCACCGGGACATACCGCGCGGCGCACGCAGCGGTCTCGACAAGTTGTCGAACCAGCCCCGTTGGGTTATACAGGTGCCCGACGTCGGGCCAGGTCAACTGTATAAAAGCCTGCGGCGACCATTCCGCCAGCCAGTGGCGCGGTGTGGTGGCCGCAGGCGGAGCAGCGTCGGCCTGAGGCATAAGGCAACAAAGAAAACGCGGCCGCTCGGGTGCGAGACCCGAAGACCGCGAAGCGTGCCAGTGGTCCGCTTAGGCGCCGACGCCCAGGGCCGCCAGCAACTCGGTAATCAAGTTGAAGATCTGGGTAATCAGGCCGACGCCCGAAATGATCTCCAGCAGTGTCGTGAGAAAGCTCATGGTCTTCTTCCCTTTCCCGGGGTGCTTGTCTGGCCGGGTATGCCCCGAATATAGCAGAACCAATCCCGCATACGCGACATACCGCGCGGACCAAGGATCGTGACGATGAACAGTTCTCCACAACATGTAGTGGTTACGGGCGCAAGCACCGGTATCGGTGCAGCTTGCGCCGTATGGCTGGCCCAGCGCGGCTGGCTGGTCTGGGCGGGCGTGCGCCGCACCGAAGACGGCGACCGGCTGCGCACGCAGGGTGGCGAGAACATACGGCCGCTGCACCTCGATGTGACCGTGCCGGACACGCTGGCGCGGGCGGCGGATGAGGTGGGTGCGGCGCTATCGGAACAGGGCCTCGCCGGACTGGTCAACAACGCCGGCATCGCCGTGGCGGGCCCCCTCGAGTTCGTCGGTGCCGGTCAGCTGCGCCAGCAGTTCGAAGTGAATGTCATCGGCCTCGTCGCTGCGACACAGGCGTTTCTGCCGCTGCTGCGGCGCTGGCCGGGGCGCATCGTGCACATGGGCAGCACGTCGGGCCGTCTGGCGCTGCCTTTCCTCGGCCCCTATGCCGCGTCCAAGTTCGCCGTGGAAGCACTGAGCGACGCCCAGCGCGGCGAACTGCGCCCCTGGGGTATCGAGGTGATCAACGTCCAGCCGGGTGCAGTGGCTACGCCCATCTGGGACAAGGCCAGGCAGAGCAACGAAGCACAGTTCGCAGACTTGCCAGCCGAAGCCCAGGCCCTCTATCAGCGTCCCATCGACCGGCTGCGCGCCCAGACGGCCCAGGCCGCGAACCGCGCGATACCGGCCGTACGCGTCGCGGCCGTGGTCGAGCGCGCTCTCACCGCGCGCCGGCCGCGCACACGTTATCCGGTCGGCGGCGACGCACGCCTGCAGTTTCTCATTCGTCGCCTGCCCGACCGCTGGCGCGATGCCTTGATTGGGCGCATGCTGTTCGGTGGCAAAGCGGCGGAATAGCGCGGGTCGGTGGCAGGTTTCTTGGACTGAGTCCAAACTATAAAAACCGGTGAAAACCGGAGGGAGAAGACATGCCGACCTTTCGAAAGTTGATTGACGACAACGCCAAACAGACCGTGGTCGATGCGCTGCAAGGCACCCTGAGTGACCTGCAAGACCTGGCGCACCATACGAAGCAGGCGCACTGGGCCGTGCATGGGGTGCAGTTCAAGGCCCTGCACGAGTTCACGGATGAATTGACCGACTACTACCGCGAGCAGGCCGACGAAATGGGCGAGCGTATGCTGGCGCTTGGTGAAATGCCCCAGGGCCAGATCGACGACATCAAGAAGAACACCGCGCTGCAGCGGTTTCCGGATGGATTCGTGGTGGGTACCGAAGTGGCCAAGCTGCTGGCCGAGCGCTTCCACACTGTCGCCGTGCGCGTGCGCGAGCGCATCGCCGCGGTCGGCGACCACGACCCCCTGACGGAAGACATGCTCGTCGAACTCGGCGAGAACCTCGAGAAGCACTTGTGGATGCTGACGGTTCAAGAGGGCTAACGACCGACGCGTTACGCGAACGGCTTCGGGGGCGGGCACTGCGTGTGACCCGTCCCCGTCTTGTCTTACTCGAAGCGCTGGCCGCGCACCCCCACAGCCGCGCCGATGAGTTGGCGAACATCTGCAAGGCACGCGGTGAGACCATGCCCCGGGCCACGTTGTTCAATACCTTGAATGTGCTGAGCCGTGCGGGAATCATCGAAGTGAGCGCTACGGGGCCGGGCCGCCCCCGCTACGAGATTCGCGGCGACCCCCACCATCACCTCGTCTGCCGGGTATGTGGTGACGTGTGCGACGTGGATGTGCGCGACGCGCCCCAGGTGCCCGAGCAGTGGAGCGCGCCCGCGGGTTGGCGTCTCGAAGAAACGGCCGTTACCCTGCGCGGCCTCTGCCCCGGCTGCCGCGACTAAGGGGCGCCACGCAGCCGCAACAGCCCGCCGAAGTAATTGGCGAACCAGCGCTGCAGGTCATCGATAAGCGAGTAGATGACCGGAACCACGGCCAGGGTAAGAATCGTGCCCATCGTCAGGCCCCCCACCAGCGAGCGTCCGATACTCGTCAACGCGCTCGCGTTGCCCTCGCTTTCCAGCGTGAGCGGCAACACCCCCAGCACGGTGGTGAGCGTGGTCATCAGCACGGGCCGCAGCCGCTGGCGGCCCGCCAGAATCACCGCGTCGAAGCGTGCATAGCCTTCGGTGCGCCGCAATTGATTGATGCGGTCGATGATGACGATACCGTTGTTCACAATGACGCCGCACATGAGAATGCCCCCGACCAGCGCCACGGTATCAAGTGGCGTGCCGGTGAGATACAGCGCCCAGAACACCCCGATGAAGGCCATGGGTACCGTCGTGAGAATGGAGATGGGCAACAGCCACGATTCAAAGATCGCCGCCATCACCAGGTACACCAGAATGACGGCAAGGATGAGCGCCTGCAGAAAGTTCTGCACGTTTTCGTCAACCGTGCGCAGCCGCTCGTCCATCATTACCGCATAGCCCCGCGGCACCTGAAAATCCTCGATGATTTCGGTGAGCTCCGCGCGCACGAGGGGAATGTCTTCTTTCAGCGCCGTGGCCGAAACCTGGGTCACCGTCTTCCCATCTTCACGCACGATGTCGCGCGGGGTCTCACCCTTGTTGAACTCGACCACCTGCGTGAGCGGCACCAGCTCGCCCGAATTGCTCTGCACCACCAGCGTCTGCAGGTCCTGTTTGCTGCGGCGACTCTCGCCCTGAAAGCGCGCGGTCACCGGGGTCTCGCGCTCTTGCTGTTTCAGATAGGGCAGGCGCGTGCCCCGCAGCGCGAAATCGACGGTGCGCGCAATCGCCACGGGCGGCGTGCCGGCCTGGTTCGCACGCTCTTCGTCGATTACGAGCTGGATTTCCTGGCGCGCTGCGTCGCTCTGGGTGCGCACGGCGGTCAGGCGCGGGCGCTCGCTCAAGACATCGCGCAGCCGTTCGGCCAGCGGCAGGAGCCGCTCCGTCTGGTCACCGCGCAGGCGAACCTGCAGGTTGCCCGTCTCGTCGGTCGTGCCGGCTGCGACCCCGGTGTCGATGCGTGCGCCCGGCAGTACCGGCATCAACTCGCTCAGAATGTAACGAACTTCTTCCGTCGTATAGAGCGGTTCTCCGGCTGGCGGCGCCGCTTCGAGGCTGGTCAGAATCAGGTGAAAGTCGGCGCCCCAGCCGCCCTGACTCACGTACAGCGTCTCGACTCCCAGGTCATCGCGGTGCTCATTGATCAGTTCTTCGAGCCGCAGCGTCTGTTCGCGCACGCGCTCGTAGCCGTAGTTGGGGTCGGGCCGGAAGCGCACCACCACTTCGCGCAGGTCCAATTCGGGTATGGGACTGACGCCGGTCGACCGGTAGGGCACGTAATAGGTGAGGCCGATCATCAGCACCAGCACCATCAGCACGGCAAGGCGATTGCGCATAGCGGTTTGCAGCACCACGCCATATGCCTGCTCGACCCAGAGCAGCGGTTGAATGCGGGCAAGGGCTGCGGCGCCCGGCATGCTGCGCAGGCGCTGGACAATGGGCCCGGGTTGCCGGCTTACATGGACGAAAGTCTCGGCCAGGGGCAAGAGCGTGAGCGCGAGTAGCAGGCTGGCGACCAGTGCCGTGGCAAGGGGGCCGGCAAACTCTTTGGTGAAGGTGGCCAGTTCGCCGGCGCTCATGTAGAAGACGGGCACGAACACGACCAGTGTGGTACAGGTGCTGGCGGCAATGGCCAGGCTGACTTCGCGCGCACCCTGCACCGCATTGGCTACCCAGCGGCCCGGATACTGCCGGTTCAGGCGTGCGATGTTTTCGATGACGACGATTGAGTTATCGACCAGCATACCGAGCGCCACCAGCATCGCCGCAATGGTGACCATGTTCAGGCTGCGGCCTGTGAAATAGATATAGGCAAAGGCCAGCACCAGCGATGCTGGGGTAATGAGTGCAACCAGCAGTGTGGTGCGCACCTTGCGCAGGAACACGAACAGCACCACGAAGGCCAGCGCACTGCCGAAGATGCCCGCCTGAAAGAGTGCGCCCAGTGCAAAGCGGATGACTTCGGAGTGGTCATGGAAGATGTAGGTCTCGGCGCCGGCAAACTGCGGTTCCTGGATTACGCTGTCCAGTTCTTCCTTAATGCGGTCGCAGACGCGCACCGCGTTCGCGTCGGCCTCCTTGATGATGCGCACCATGACGCCGCGCTTGCCGTCCAGGCTGAAGGAGTCGGCGCCGTCGGGATAGCGCTGGCTCACGCGGGCCACATCGGTCAGCCGTGTGCCGCGCGAATCGATGATCTGTTCGGCCACTTCCTCCTTCGACAGGTACTCGTCGCGCGCACGCACGAGGTAGGTCTGCTGGTTGTCGCGCAGCCGGCCGACGCTCAGGTTGACGCTGGCGCTTTGAAGCGACCCGATTACCGTGTTCAGGTCGAGGCGCAGGGCGCGCAGGCGTTCGGGGTCGAAATCGACATAGACCTCCTGGCTTTCGTTGCCCGAGACTTCGACTTCGGCCACGCCTTTCAGGCGCAGCAGGCGCGGCCGCAGAATGTCGCGCGCGGCAAAGGCCAACTCGTCTTGCTGTTCCTCGCGAAAGACCGCGAAGCGCAACACCGAGATCTCGTCGGTGCTCCACCTTCGCAGGTGAATGTGCTCGACCTCTTGCGGCAGCTCGAGCCGCAGCCGCTCGATGCGGTCGCGCAGGTCGGCTGAGGCGCGCTCCATGTCGGTGTTCCACGCGAATACAAGAGTCACGTTGCACCCGTTCTGGTGCGAGTGCGTGCGGATACGCTCCAGGCCCTCAATCGTCTGGAAGTGGCCTTCGGCGGGAATCGCTACGGCTTCTTCCGCCTGCGCGGGCGAGGCGCCGGGGTAGGGCAGCCAGACGTGCAGCACGGGGCTGTCGATGCGCATGAGGAATTCGAGCGGCGTGCGCCACCAACAGACGAGCCCGAAAATGAGCGCCGTGAGCACGAGCATC